>JAGODE010000291.1 GCA_017998385.1 Chitinophagaceae bacterium
CACTCATACCGTTATTGATTTTACCCACACTCCATTCTTCATTCACTCCTTTCTGAGGCGTGATAGTAAGCTGGCCGCCATTTACCGTATAAGTTCCGGTTTCATACTGCAATACATTCACGGGGTTGGTGGCGATACCCGATGCAGCATTATACACAAAGCTGTAAGTGCCATCAGCATTGAATTTGTATTGATATTTCCAGAAGCCACCCGTATAAAATCCGCTGCTGTTTCCATAGGCAGCTCCATACTTTTCTATTGTCTGGGCTTCCCATATTTTTCCGGCAATGGGGGAATGGACGGCAGTGCCTGGGATAACTTCTTTTGTATCCGCCACAGCACTAGTTGCGAGTGGTTTATAGCTGAAAGATATTTTTGTGCCTGCCGGCAATTCTATCGATGGCTTGTCGGGGGTATAGGGCCTGCCGTATAACCAGGAGTTTTTAAAGGAGGCATTATTGCTGAAGGCGCCATCTCTGGCAGTGTGCTTGTTGTATTGCAGCACCAGGTTTGTTTTTTGAATGCCGGAGAAATAATGGAAATTTATTGTGTAAACGACTTTTTCCAGTGTGCGCTTTTCTGTTTTGACCAGCCTGCCTGGTTTATCACTGCCTGCTTTGCTCCAGCTTTCTACCGTACCGCTTTGAGGTGATATGCTGAGTTGATTGCCGCTTAGTTTATAAGTTCCCTTTTCGTAAGCATACACAATTTCGTTCTGGTACAGGTAACTGATGTTTTTTTGAAGAAACTGATAGGTTCCATCTCCGTTGAAATAATATTCCCGCCAGTCGTAACCTGCTGTATTGGTCTCGCTGGTGTATTGGCCCCAAATGCCCCGCAACTGGCTGGCATTCGCGCTGACCGCAGCATCGGTATTACCGGTGTTTTGACTGCCCGATTCCTCTCCGAAGACCGCATACTGGGCGGTGCTGGTACCCGATGCAGCAACTGTCAGGGATTTATTTTCAAAACCTGTTTTAACACCCGGAGGATTATCGACCAGCGATTCCCGGGCGCGGAAAGAATAATGAAATTCGTATGCTTCGTTTGGACTGTTAAACTGCCCGCCATCTCTTTGAGTCGACTTGTCTGTATTAAGATCAAGCCTGTAGTCGTCTGATCCGGAGAAATATTTAATGTCAAAAGTGTAGGTTATTTTCTCCAGTTTGTAGTCATAGGCTTTTATCGGCTTACCCCATTCTTTGGTACTACCCGTCTTTGCCCAAAAACCACTCTTCCCGTTTTTGGGTGTAAGCGTTAGACGATTGCCATTAACCTCATAGGTACCCGATTCGAACATGAATAGAATGTCTTTTGTTTTGGTGAGCCATTGCTTATTGCGAAACAGATAAGTGCCATCCGGATAAAAGGCATACTCTTTTCTCAGGTATCCGGCTGTATATTGCGGCATACCGTTGATGTTGTAGCCGGTCGTTTCGAGTAGATAATCGGTCCATAGACCCACTACAGATGATTTGCCGGGCTGAGGCGAACGGGTTGCAGCGTCAGTCTCATGTTGAGCAACCTTCATCAGCTCCAATGAATTGATCAGCGCCAGCAGTTCGTTTTGATATTGCCGGGTATTTGTCATCAAGACCACGCTGGCCATTTGCCCGGCACCGGTAGCTGTTATCAATGTTGTCATGCCTTTATTGTTGCCTTCTGAGTAACTGGCACTGCCCGATACGATGGTCCATCCGTTTTCCTGTTGCGGGGCCTGCATTGTGGGGGCTTCATTTACCTGTACGGTACTTTTTACAAGCCTGGTCCAGTCGGTATTAAAGTTGTCACTTGCAGCGGCACCAGAGCTGGTTGCTTTGGTGATGACAGCTACCGCATACGCGCCTGTTTTTTTATCGGAAACAGATAATTGCACACCTGCTTCGCCCTGCTGCTTCTCCCAGCCTTTGGGTACAACAAATGAGACGACATCAAAGCTTTGTTTTTGTGAAAAAGCAGCATCGGCTATGAGGGTGAAAGTCATGAGCAGGAGATGATGTTTTAATATTTTCATGTGCGGGTTTTAAAACTTCAAATAAAGCCGGGCGGGTGTTATCGGTTATAATAAATATAGTAAGTAGTGTCGCTCAAGCCCAGCACATTTCCCGGCTGGGTATAAATAGAAAAGGTGCGCTTTGTCACCAGGCCCAACTCATCCGTCTGATAGCTGTATTCCGCTGTCTGGCGGATATTCTTATTATTCAGCAGGTCGTAATAGGTGGCTTTTTTCAGCAGGTTGACAGCAGGTTTGCTGAAAAAAGACGAGGGCAGGCCGGTGTTGTAATAATCAGCCCGGTAAGAAAGGTTGGAATAATACTCCATCACTACCGAATCTCTGGCAGGTGCAATGGAGGGACTGAATGAATTACGGACAAACAGGCCGTAAAGGATATTTCCATTTTGATATACATATTTGTTGTCGTTGTCGTAACCGGAGTAATGAATGATATCCCGGGCGAATGTGCCATCGGGATTATGCTCATATTTGCCGGATTGAGTTACGGTGCCATTGGTCGCCAGCCAGAAGGTATCGATATAGGTGCTGCCGGTACGTCTGTAATACCCTTTTGTGGTGGAGATAACACCGTTATTAAACTGCTCCTGCGTATAGATGTTATCAGCTAATTTATAATTGTATACAGATACAAGGCCCGTAGACTTGCGTAATTCATAGCTGATGGCGGTGCCGGAATAGGTATAACTGGTGGTGTCGAAAGATTGGCTGCTGCTGCTGCCGGAGTAGGTGGTACGTTTACTGACGGCCTTTTTTATTTTATACAGCGAATAATCGGGAGCGGTTTGCTTTGATGCATTTTTTTTGCAGGCAAAGCATAGACTCACCAGGATAAGTGCAGAGATAAGTAGCTTCATGATAGGTGTTTTGGGTAACGTTTGGTGAGTCAAAGATGGGAGTATCGCGTACCCCCGTCAATCATTATAAAAGAGGATTTTTGGTAAGAATGCGGTGTTTTGTCCAGGTATGGAATCGGTTTAGTTGACCACGGCATCTGAGGCAACGCCATTCGTACCATTTGTTTGCAGGTGTTTAGAAATACGGGTAGGCCCGCGATGCATCGCGGGCCTACCAGCTGACAGAAGCGTTTAACGGGGGAACTATTTTACCGGTATTTCCCTGCCGTATTCGCTTAATTTTTCTCTACCGTAAGATAGTTTTGAAGGTTATTTGGTGGGGTTTAACGACAATAAGTTTATCTGCTGGCCGGCATGTACGGCATCTACATTCAAACCGCTGGCAATGGTCATGGTAGCTGTTGCGCCTTCTTCACCAATCACAAGCGGACCGGCAGTGGCTTCAATACCAGCCGAACCTACTACGCCCATATCGGAGGGAATGAAATCGTTCCCTACAGTGATGAACATCTGCGCCCCGATGCTGCCGCCTAAAAATGGAGCTTCGATATTGCCACCCACGCCGGCACCTATCGTAAACTCGCCGGTTCGGAAATTCTGTGAAATGCTGCCGATGACGGCCTCACCCGCTTCGAGAGTCCAGCCATTGCAGTTGGATTTGAAACTACCCACACCAAATGGAATCTTTACAGAGAATGGACAGTTGCCCGGATTTTCGTTGGCGTTGATAGCCGGCTTCTGAGCAGCGGTCTGTTTTTCGCACTGGTAAACGATGGTATGCGCTACATCCAGTGCCTGTAAATTGCCATAGTCGTCCACCGTTTTCAGTAGGCTGTGAGCGATCTGGTAAAACTTCTGGTTATACATAGTTTGCGTTACCAGAAATCTGCTCCAGTACAACTGCTGATTGGTGTAATCGTAAAAGTCGTAGATATTCCTGCTTACAAATTCATCTACCAGTTCTGTTGTTTTTTTAAGGTATTTGTTGAGCTCTTCTTTTTGAGCTTTGCATGCTTCGTAGGAGTCAGGTATATCCGATCTTATTTGTTTTGTTACCGCCTTCAGGTCGTCCTGCATTTTTGCGATTTTCAGGCGGAGTGCGTTATACTGCGGGGCAATACGCATGGCGAAATCGTTAAAGTACAGGTCGGCCTGCATGGTCATAAACCTTGCCTTTTTAGCCAGAAAAGTATTGCTGGTATAGCCGCCCCATAAAGCGAGTTTCTCAGTGCTGGTCATCTTAGCGGTTTGTGCTTCAAACTCGCTGTTGGCTTTTTGCAGTTTGCGTACCCAGTCTTCTTCAACGCGGTGTATCTGCATTCTTTTTTCAATGGACTCTTCTACTTCTTCAAAACTGAATGCACAGGGGCGGACTTTGTATTTTTCCGGTGAAAATACCTCCGGCACCTTCACCCGCATGGAAGCATAATTGAGTTTAATATTTTTCTGTGATGCGAGTTTTTCCAGTGTTTCGGAATAGCTGTCTTTCATTACTTTTTCGATATAGGGTGCGGCTGCCGCCGGATTACTGCCATTCGCTTCTATAAAACCCATACCACAGTTGGCCGATACATTTCCGGGATTTGCGGCCAGCGCCCGCATAAAGCAGGTTTTTGCTTTCTCTTTTTCTCCTAAAGAAAGATAGGATTGTCCCATGTTGCTTAGCAACAGATCTGACTTAAACCGGGTATTGAGGTATTCGAGTAGGGGAATGGCATGCTGCGGATAGCCGGATTGATGCAGGATGGCGGTTAAATTTTCCTGCGATACAGCTACATTTTTATTGATAATGGCAGCACAAATTGCTGCATACACCGATGCATCTATATACTGCTCCATGAAAAACAGCACCGGCAAATTGTTGAGCTGTGTTGCATGGCCCTTATTTTTATCAACCAGCAGGTCAATATTGTTTTTTATTGCCTCAGGAACTTTGGTGGATACTTCTTTTTTCAATCGCGTCAGGTAAGCGTCGTACTGCGGGGCAGTAGTTATTTTGGGAAGTCCGCCTAACAGCGCTACCTGTTTTTTGGGAATATCGGTAGACTGGCTTTTGGCCAGCCCGGTAACTCCTTTGGGCGAACTGGTAGTCGTGTTATTATTGACTGCCTTGATGGCATTATCCATTTTTTGCCCCATTCCCATGGCATTCATGGTGCTGTCGTAAAGTCTTCGGGCTTCGGGACTCATTTTTGATAACTGGTCGTTCAGTTTTTTCTGGGCTTCTGCCAGTTTTTTTTTATTGGCTTCCATTTCCTCTTTGGAAGGTTTTTGGGCAAAAGCAGCAACCGCCAGTATGCTGAGGAGAATAAAGAATCCGATTTTTTTCATTGTATATACATATTAGAAGGAAATATTCTTAAAGGAAAACGGCCGGGAAAAGAAGTAAATTCAGCTCATAGAATGGATGTTGTTTCAGTATAGCGGAAGCGATGAAGATTTCGGTTTTCTTACGCCATATTGCTGCCGGCAAAAGAATTCAGCGTATACACAGATATATTCATTTTCCCCGCCTTTAAGAAGTAAAAGTAATCGTGGGCAAAACATGTATCTATCGTTAAAAAAGATGATTTTGAAGGGGCTATCCGGGAAATCATTAAAAAACAGGATATGGAATAAAGAGGTTTAATACTTATTTTGTAATTGGCCCATACCATTC
>JAGODE010000292.1 GCA_017998385.1 Chitinophagaceae bacterium
ACTATGTTTATCCCAGGATTTTAAGTCCTGCGTTCCCGAAACCTCGGGATACCAATTTCACCACCAGGGCAGATGGTTGACTATGTTTATCCCAGGATTTTAAGTCCTGCGTTCCCGAAACTTCGGGATACCAATTTCACAACCAGGGCAGGCAGTGGTTTGGGTTCAAAAAAAAATCCTCCCTGTTTCGAGAGAGGATTCTGGAGCGGAAGACCGGGCTCGAACCGGCCACCCCGACCTTGGCAAGGTCGTGCTCTACCAAATGAGCTACTTCCGCATATCTATTTGCTGATCAGGTTATTTTCCCTCTCAACAACCAAAGAACTAAGGGGGTGCAAAAATAGGTAAACAACCTATTGTAAAAAAATTTTTTAGGAAAATTATTTGTACTTCGGCGTGTACAATGTGCTTTCCTGTACAACAACCTTCGGCTTTTCGAAGCGTTTAGTATACAGCTTGTAACAGCCACCAAAAGCAAAAGCTACCAGGCAGAATACACTCAGATAAAAAATGAAACCGGAAGAAGAAACCCAGCTATGGGTAAAGTCTTTATCCTGTACTTTTTTCAGTTCTTCGTTATAGTCGTAATGAGGAGCGCTCATAGTGATTTTTTTACGCTGCAAAAATAGGGGTTAAGTACAAATAAATCAATGGGTTTTCTGCACAATTTCTGAAAACTTCTTTTTCCCGCGTGCAAAATGAAGCCAGGCAAGGTTTGCCGGCAAAACTCCCTGTAGCCTTCCATCCCGTCTTATGGGGAAATTGCTCTTTTTCCGGCCATTAAACAGCCATCCAATAAATGCAAAATGCGCTTTCACAATTGCTTTAAACGTAGCGCTGTCACCACTCAGTAACTGCTTCCAGGCAGTTACGCCATCCAGACAAAAACGAAATGGAATGATCCATAACCGTTGCGGCCAGGTCAGGTTTTTGGCCAGCATAATATGGTTGTTGCGGAAGTTGAGAAAGGTCTTCCGGCTATTGCCCCTGGGCAGCGTACCACCGCCTACATGATATACGATTGAATCAGGACAAACATATACACTATAACCCGCCAGTTGCATACGCCAGCACAGATCGATCTCCTCCTGGTGGGCAAAGAAAAAGGTATCGAATCCACGCAACTCATGAAATACGGAAGCCCGTACAAACATGGCTGCGCCACTGGCCCAGAATACAGGCACTGTATCATTATACTGACCGGTATCTGGCTCCAGTTGTTCAAAAATACGCCCGCGGCAAAAAGGATAACCATAGCGGTCGATCCATCCGCCGGCCGCCCCGGCATATTCAAAATGATCGCGTTGATGATATGACCTGATACGGGGCTGGCAGGCACCTATCGTGTGATCCGATTCCAGCAATCGTACCATCGGCTCAAGCCAGCCGGCTTCTACCTCCACATCTGAGTTAAGCAATACATAATAGTCTGCCTGCACCTGGCGGAGTGCTTCATTATATCCTTTAGTAAACCCGTAGTTTTCAGATAGGGAAATTATCTTCACCTGCGGCCAGTGCGCCTTCAGGTAGTCCAGTGAATCGTCTGTACTGGCATTATCTGCAACATATATTGTGCACGGCTGATAACTCGAAGCCGTGACAGATGGCAGAAATTGTTCCAGAAACTGGCGGCCATTCCAGTTAAGAATCACTACAGCTACAGTGGGAGCAGACATCAGCAGAACATCAATGTTGAACGAATAAATTTGATCAAATGTAAGTCAACACGCCTGAACCGCCTTAAATTCGGGCATGCTTCAGCAATTACTTACCTGGCGTACGGTCCTGGCGGCCATTGCCATTGCCATTGTAACAGGAACTATTTTTTATTCCCGCTATCTGGCGCGCAAAATTGCACAGGAAGAACGGGTGAAAGTGGAACAATGGGTAGAAGCCAGCAAGTCATTGCTCAATCCCAACATTACCGATACGCAACTTCCTTTCAAAATCATCCGTGATAACCACGATATTCCCATTATTGAAACAGATGAGCGGGACAGTATCACCAATTATGTAAATATAGATTCAGCACGTGCACTCCACAACCCTGCTTACCTGCAGCAGCGCCTGGCTTCATTCAAAAGTGGCAATCCCCCGATAGAATATGTAGACCCCCTGGATTCTACCCGCCGCAACCGGTATTATTATGGACATACCAGTCTCTTAAATGAAGTGCGCTATTATCCACTGATCCAGTTGCTGATCATCGGCCTGTTTATAGTGGTAACGGTGACCGCCCTTCGCAGTAGTTACCGTTCGGTACAAAACCAGGTATGGGCCGGAATGGCTAAAGAAACCGCCCATCAACTGGGCACGCCCGTATCCTCGCTGGAAGGTTGGGTGGAAGTGATGCGCGAGGATGATCGCTACAGCGATATTGTACCGGAACTCGCCAAAGACGTGGGCCGGCTAAGACTGGTATCGGACCGGTTTGGTAAGATCGGCAGTTCGCCACAACTAGAACCCACGAATATTATTAAACAGGTAAACAGCATGGTAGATTATATCCGCAAACGCGCTCCGGGCAGCGTACGGTTTACGGTAGACACGCATGGACTGGAGGAACTGCAGGCCCCTGTTTCGCCTCCCCTCTTTGACTGGGTCATCGAGAATCTGCTTAAAAATGCCCTCGATGCCATGGACGGCAAAGGCGCTATCAGCGTGGATATAATGGAAGAAAAAGGACAGGTGCAGATTGACGTGACCGATACCGGCAAGGGAATTGCAGCCCAGAATATCAACCAGGTATTTAAACCCGGGTTTACCACCAAGCGACGAGGCTGGGGCCTCGGCCTGAGCCTTTCCCGCCGTATTATTTCCCAATACCACAAAGGCGAGATTTTTGTAAAGCAGTCGGAAGTAGGCAAAGGCACCACTTTCCGGATTGTGCTCAAAAAAGAAAGCGCCTAAATGAATAAAAAGTAGAAACGTATAAAAGTTTAAATACTCAAATCCTGTATATTTGCCTCCCCAATCCCGAAAGGGATACAGGGGCCCAGGTGGCGAAATTGGTAGACGCGCTACTTTGAGGTGGTAGTGGCCGAAAGGCTGTGCTGGTTCGAATCCAGTCTTGGGCACCACATTGAAAAGCTCCGAATTTTCGGAGCTTTTCTTATTCCTTCCTTTATAATCTTTTCCTGGCCTGCATATCAGTGAAATGATGCCTCTTAATTTTATGATTTGATATGATTTTTCCTGAAAACCCATTTTTCGGCCAATATCGAACCAAGTATCTGTTATTTGGTCATAAGGTCCGATAGCATCTCATCTTCGCTAACTCTTTAGCAATCTTATTTTTATCTTTAAAACTTATTGCTAACGTTTTAACTTGATTTTTTCGAAAATTAGCTCTAGCTTTATGTTAGCAATTTGATTAACCCATTAACTATTCCTCACATGATTTACACTGGTGGCGGTCAAAAGTAGACAACAACTTGTATACAGGATTTTAGTTAGTAAACATCCATACAAGTTTATACATTTCAGAGGGCTTTAATGCCGTAATTTGAAGTGTTATAATACGTTTATCTCTTGTTTTAATCACTATAAATTTGGGATCACGTACTAATTCCCATTTGGGTTGATACTCTAGGACTGATCCATACTTCCCTCTCATTTCCTGTGGCACTTTATGATACATTAGTACTACATCTGCCAGGCTTCTGGATATCGGCAACAGCAATTCCAGGTGCAGGTGATTGCAAAAATTGTCAGCTCCAATGATCCAGAATTGTTCCTGGCCAAGAAATGAATCACTGGCTGTTAAAAAATATTTTGAGCGGTGTGCCTTGGACAGAATATTCTGCTTTTTCACATAACAATGGAGATATGCATTTTTTTGAGAAGGAAATGAAAAGGAGCCATTTATAGCTTTCGCATCTTCCTGATTTACTTTACCGTCAAACTCCAAAGAAACATTAACCATATGCTTACTCCGCTTCAAACTCAGTTTCGTAATATGATCAGTTCTTTCACATCCAACCAATGAGCCATCATCTGTCAGATATTCGATCCGCATCTTAATAGAGTTAAAGACAAAATCGGAATATCGCTTCTTTATCTTAAACGAAATAAATTTTATTACTTTTAAATAACTGTTGTAAAAGATTACATATTGACAGAATCAATAAAATTACACAACCTATTATCACCATTATTGTCCGGAAATCAGATTCGCTAAATTTGCCAGTATTTACATAGTTAATATAAACAGTAATTGTACCAAGCAGTATTGTTACTATTAGTGGGATTGCCCAGAATACCCGTTGACCTGATTCGTTCATGCTATTGTATTGATAAGTGAATAAAAAAATAGGTCTTTAAAGACCCTCCTCGGTAAATCTAGTATCCTCACCCATTAATAGCAACCGTTAAAAAACGGTTTTGATCTTGCCCAAAAGACCTAGTAACCATCTAAAAGCGATCTGCCTGAAAATCGGGGCATCTTTCAATCTGATAGCAATTGTCGGTTTAGTTCCTTGAAAAGAGTCACTCTTCTCCTTGCTCAGGAAAGAAATACCGAGACAAAGCTCTTTCCTTCCTACTTTTGAAAAAAAGAAGCAACGAGAAAAATGGCCACAAACATCAAATGCCCCAATTGCAATCACGAGTTCCCCCTGGAAGCTGCCGTATCGGAGGAGTATAAAAAGGAACTGCGTGAGCAACTGGTAACCTATAAAAAACAGAAAGAGCAGGAACTGGCCCGGCGCGAGCAGGAATGGCAGCAGCAGATGCTGCAAAAAGATGCTGAATTGAATAAACGCCTGCAGCAGGAAAAAGAGCAACTGCAGGTAGAACTCGACCAGGCTATCCGCAAACGCATCAGCGCCGATTTTGAAAACAAGCTGCAGCTGCTGGAACAAAACAACCGCGAAAACGAAGAACGGCTGAAGGAAGCCCGCCGCAAGGAAGCTGAATTTCTGCGCCAGCAGCAGGACCTGAAAAATAAAGAAGCCGAACTGGAACTGGAAGTGCAGAAGCAACTGCAACTGGAGCGGGAAAAGCTGTCGGAAGAGATTCGCAAAATAGAAGAACAGAAAGTTGCCGTAAAGGAAACCGAACTCATGTTGCGCATGAAGGAACTCGAAAAGCAGCTGGAAGATCAGAAACGACTGGCAGATGAAATGAAACGAAGGGCCGAGCAGGGATCCACCCAGTTGCAGGGCGAGATTCAGGAACTGGTACTGGAAGATATGCTGCGCAGCACATTTCCCTTTGACCAGATCACCGAAGTGGGTAAAGGGGTACGCGGTGCAGACTGTATACAAACCGTACGCAATGGTCAGGGCCTGGAATGCGGCCGGATCATTTTTGAAAGCAAACGCACCAAGGAATTCGGAGGCGACTGGATCGAAAAATTAAAGGCCGATATGCGCAGCCGGGGAGCCGATGTGGCTGTGCTGGTCACCCAGGTTATGCCGCGCGACATGGATCGCTTTGGTGAAAAGAATGGTGTCTGGATCTGCTCTTTTGCCGAAGTCAAAGCCGTGGTGCATATGCTCCGTGA
>JAGODE010000044.1 GCA_017998385.1 Chitinophagaceae bacterium
ACCAGAGCGTCATGCTCGGTGGCATAGTTGGCGGTGCGCATAGCGTGTATGCCGGCATACAACGCACCCAGCGCTGATTGTCCCAGCACCTTTACATCCTTACGTTGTACAGGAGCTGTATAACCGCTGTCTGAGAATTCGATCACGGAACGTTTGGCTTCTGCAATGCGGCGCCCCTGGTTCATCACTACTTCGTCAAGCCCTTTGCGGTATACGCCGATCTGGAAACCTTCTGCAGCCGAGGTAGCTACCTTTGCAGTGGCAATGGTGAGGAAACGGTTTTTGAGTGTAATGGTCTCCGGTTCATCTTCATGCATCTCATCTGCAGCACGCAATACAAATTCTTTAGTGCCTCCTCCTCCGGGTATCAGTCCCACCCCCAACTCTACAAGTCCGGTATAGGTTTCGGCAGCAGGACAAACTTTATCTGCATGCAGGCTCAGTTCACAGGCTCCACCCAGGGCCAGGCCATGGGGAGCTACTACTACCGGTACAGAAGAATAGCGGGCACGCATCATGGTATTCTGGAAGAGACGAATAGCCATATCCAGTTCATCATACTCCTGCTCAATAGCCAGCATGAAGATCATGCCTACATTGGCACCCGCAGAAAAGTTGGCGCCTTCGTTGGCAATCACAAGTCCTTTATAATTTTTTTCCGCTTTATCAATCGCTGTCTGAATACCCGACAATACATCGCCGCCGATGCTGCCCATTTTGGTCGACCATTGCAGAGCCAGTACATCATCGCCGATATCATACAGGCGGCAGCTGCCGTTTTTCCACACTATTTTATCCTGATAATTGCTGAGCACCAGGAAAGCTTCCGCACCGGGCAATGACTTATAGCTTTGCGATGCGGGATCATAACAATATTTTTTTCCGCCTTCTACCTTATAGAATTGTTTGTTGCCGGCAGCAAGCATGCTCTCCACCCATGCGGCAACAGAATAACCGGCTTCTTTCATGGCTTTTACCGTACGCTCCACACCCAGCAGGTCCCATGTTTCGAATGCGCCTATTTCCCAGCCAAAGCCGGCCATCATGGCATCATCTACACGATACAACTCATCGCTGATCTCAGGTATGCGATGGGAGATATAGCTGAACAGGCCATAATGAAAATGACGATAAAATTCACCCGCTTTATCAGGAGAAGCTACCAGCATTTTGATGCGCTGCTGCAGATCATCTATCGGTTTTGCCGCCTCCAGCGAGGCAAACTTTGCCTTTGTGCGGGGTTTATATTCAAAACTCTTCAGGTCAAGTGTGAAAATTTCCTTTTCTCCATTGGGGCCTTTCTTTTTGGCAAAAAAGCCCTGGCCTGTTTTATCACCCAGCCAGTTATTTTCAACCATCTTATTGAGCCAGGCAGGTATTTCGAAACTGGCACGTGCTTCGTCTGCAGGACAGTTATCATACACGCCTTTAGCTACTTTTACCAGCGTATCAATACCCACAACATCGGCAGTGCGGAAAGTAGCCGATTTGGGACGACCGATCAAAGGACCAGTAAGCGCATCTACTTCGTCGATGCTGAGACCCAGTTTATCTACCAGCCCAAAAATGGCCATGATGCCGTATACGCCAATGCGGTTGGCAATGAAGGCAGGTGTGTCTTTGCACAATACAGTTGTCTTACCCAGTATGAGGTCGCCATAGTTCATCAGGAAATCGACCACTGCAGCATCTGTATGCGGTGTGGGAATGATTTCGAGCAGGCGCAGGTAGCGGGGAGGGTTGAAGAAGTGCGTACCGCAAAAATGTTTTTTAAAGTCCTCGCTGCGGCCTTCTGCCATCAGGTGAATGGGAATACCTGAAGTATTGGAAGTGACCAGCGTGCCCGGTTTGCGATACTGTTCTACTTTTTCATAGATCAGTTGTTTGATATCCAGTCGCTCCACTACCACTTCTATGATCCAGTCGCAGCCGGTAATATCTTTCATGTTATCATCAAAGTTGCCAGTGCTGATCTTTTTCACCACGTCTTTATGATATACCGGAGAGGGGTTGCTTTTAATAGCTGCTGTAAGTGCATCGTTGACCAGTTTGTTGCGCTCGGCCGGTTTTTTGCTATCGACCGCTTCCTTTGGTACCATGTCGAGCAAAAGCACCTGTACCCCCACACCTGCAAAATGACAGGCAATACGTGAGCCCATTACACCACTTCCTAAAACTGCTACTTTCTTAATAGTCCGCTTCATACAGCAATAGATTAAAATTAGTTAGTTAAACAACTATTTACTGTGAAGGTAAGAGAAAAATGCAATAGTTCAAGTGGTTCAAACAGATGGACTGTTATAAAGTGTTTAAGGCGTGTAAAAGGTATAAAGGGAAACAGATCAGTGAGGGCCGGGAGCGGCGAAGGGGCTGCTGACTAATTCATTATTAAGCAAATAGAAGGCTTTATTTTTTGCCGGATAATACAGCCGGCAATGGTTTTGCCCGCAGATCTTTTGCTTCGCGGCGCGATATCCGTTCGGCTTTTCGTACACCCACATTGCTCATGACGCCGCTAAGGGTGATCTTGACAAGGTAGTTGATAGCCGACCGGTCGCGCAGGCGTCTAAAATAAACCGTGCCGGTTTTGCGGGTGTTCTTATTCTTTATAATAGTATTGGCAAAAAAGTTGAGTATGGCCCGTTTGAATGCTTTTCGTTTGACCGGATCTACCTGCACCAGTTTTATTTTCAGATTGCGGTAAAGCATTTTCATTTGCCCATAGGCCATTTCCTCGCGGCCCACTACTTCCATCACCAGCGTATCCAGTATACCCGATTTCAATTCGGCCGATGCAAGGGCTCTCAGAATAGGATTTAGAATAGTAAGATCTCCGGCGCCCATGTCGAGATGCATTTGAAAACCACCCAGGGTATCGGTATAAGCCTCTTTTACCTGTAGCGCTGTAGGTATTGTACCGGCCAGCAATGCAGTAGCGGTAAGGTATAAACTATCGCCGGGTTGCAGATTATAATTACGTACATGTGTAATGTTGCCATTGAGTTGCTCTACACGGATACGGCCACCTTTATTGGTTTTCTCATTTACTTCTTCATATTCGACCAGCGCATTGATGACCCGTATACTGTCGGCCTCCAGTTTGAATGGCAGCTGCTTCAGCTGAGTGCCCAGCAAGGGACGTACAATACCCGGCTCGCGCGGTATACGTTTATCGCGATAATCGGTAAGAAAACCATTTTTTACCTCAATTGTGCCTGCAGAAAGAATGGTGTCGGTAATAAATTTTTCCAGATCCAGTGGTCCTATGCGTACCCGACCGGTGTGTGCAGTAAAATAATCGGCCTGGTAGCGCTGCCGTGCCGTGAAGGTGGCAAGATCTGCTGCAGGTAAATAAGCGAAAGAATCAATGGTCAGCAGCCTTGTGCCTTTATGATAAGCTGCATTGTGCCAGCTATACCGGTTGATGCTGTCTTCATAACTGCCATTTACCTCGCTCAACCGAAAGGCCCGGTTTTGTTTTACCAGCTCACGCAGGTTGAGCAGCCAGGCAGACTGTACGTTAAGATCGCTGATGCGTGCACTGCTGATCTTCCAGGCACCTGCATGTTTCCCCACACTGTCGATTATAAAATTATAAAAGCTGAGATCGTTTACCTGCCCCTGCCATTCCCATGTGCCATCTTCGCTGTGTGCAAAATGAAGTTGTTGCAACTGTCCGTTTACCCGGCCTTTTCCGGTATCAAATTTTTTGCCCTTCTGACTTTTATGCACCAGTTGCTCTACCAAAAACTGTAATTGTCCTGCTGCCAGTTGCGTACCGTTGTTGCTGACAACAATACTGTCCAGTTTAATATAATTTCCGGCAGGGCTGGCCCATTGCAGCTTTGATACGCCCTGTTCTGTTTGCCGGCTGTAACTGATAGCGGGATCCTGTAGCAGCAATTGTCCGATCTGCACGGCGGGCATCTTTAGTGCGGCAGTATTGTTTTTACCGGTATGATTAAAATGAAGTGACAGCAGTGGCTGCTGCAGTTTAAGATAATCCATGTGGATATTGCCCTCTATCAGCTGCTGTACAGTAGTGACAAAATTGATAACGGGCAATTGTACAGTTATACTGTCTGTAACGGTTGATTGATTGTAAAGAAGACGGGTGATTTGCGAGGCCTTGCCATCGGTGAGTGTGATGCTATCGGCTTTGAGTATTGAATGGCCATCGCGCAGCGAAAGTGAGGTAGCCCGGAGGCTTACGTCTTTCCATTCGGGCTTATCGCCCAAACGCACACGGCTGCTGGTAAATTGCTGCAGCCGGGCATTCAGCTGTTTATTGCCCAGCATAATGTCGAGATCCGTACCTGCGCCGTTGATGCCGTTGATAAGTATTGGCTGACTGCCCGAGGATGATTCATTCCCCTTTCTGTACTTCACGCTGGCCTGCTGCCATTGCAGATCATGAATCGATAAAAATTTCAGCTGCTCATCAAAGAGCATAGAGGCAATTTTTACTCCTTTTGCATGGATCTTTGTGCCGCTGCTCTGTTCCAGTTCAATCCCATCGGCCAGTATTTCTCCGCTATCACCCTGGTAAGAAGCTCCTGTAAAACGGGCTTTAGTTCCTGCCAGTTGCAGTGATCCTTCGCGGAAGCGCAGCCAGTCAACGGTTTCTTTCACCTGTGCGGGTTGTTTGGCTTCGACCAGTTGACCGGCCTGTATGAGCAGGCTGGCATCATACAGCTGCAGCCGGCCCTGGTTCGGAAAACGTATCGTGATCTGTCCATCTACGATCTGTAGATTGTCCAGTTGCAGTACTTTCCCAATTCCTGCGAGGGTGGCAAACAGGTCACCGTCTTTTCCGGTTGATGGTTCATAATCAATGACAGGGCGATAGAGTATCACGCGCTCTGCCTTGAGTTGCTGCTGAAAGATGAGGTCATCCCAGGAGAGGCCATATAGTTCCAGCTGATGCATGCTCACCTTGTTATCCGGCTTGTTATCGCGCAGATCTTTATAGGTAAAACTGCTGAGGCTGATCCGGTTATTATTTATGAGGATACTATCGAACTGAATAGAGAAAGCGCTGTCGCGAATGAAGTTTTCATAATTCCTGATGGCCATAGCAAAGCGGTCAACGATCAATGGCCGGGGGGCATCTTTTCGAATACGAAGTCCCCGCAGCGAAAAATTATTATGATCAGACGTGAAAGAGCTTGGCCGTCCGTCGCGTACGGTATTGATATCAAAGGCGCCGTTTTCCACTATCACAAAAGCGACTTCCAGGTCACCTGTCAGCTGTTGGATCAGCTCGTTTAGTTTGGGCGGAGCTACCGGACCAGATGGTTTTTTCAGATCCACATCGAGTCTGAACTGCGGATTGATACAATACACCGAATCGGCTTTGATTACTTCTGCATGATACAGTGTATCGAAGTCGATATTGGTCATCCGCAGCTTATCAAAAAAAATACGAAAAGAGCTGTTGGTACTATCCCCTTTTGAAGCTCTTATGGTACAGCTGTCAAATTCAGCCAGCCGGTTGCGGGTATTGATACGGAAATTGCTGAAGGTGAGCCGGTGCCTGCCATCCGGGAAAAGAATATCCTGCTGCCGTGTCTGTAATGCCACATTGTCGCTGAAGAATATTTTTTGCCCGGCATCGGCAGCAGTACTGTCGCGCTCCACATGCAGATTGTCGAGATGAAAATCGAGGTGAGTAATGCGCACAGGTATATCCTCAGGTCTTGTTTTATCGATCAGCGAAAATTTTCCTTCATGAATTTTGAACTGTTCTACACGTAATACTTTCAATGCATCCTGGATGGAATGATATACGCGCCCCATTTCCTGCGGGAGGGAAAGTGTGCTGTCGTTATCGTCTCGCTGTGTTTTCCGCAGTTTGGTGACGGTAATATCCGGTTCATATAGCTGCAGTGAATCGATCAGGAAACGTTTTTCAAACACGATAGGCCATACGGCTTTTACTTCCATCTTCAGCCGTTTTACAGCAAAGCGGTAAGCAGCAACAGAGGTGGTATCGGTAGTGGTAAAGATGGCCTGGTCCATTTCCATCTTATGACTAAACCAGTTAAACTTGAATCTTTTTACTTTCAGATGGAGTTTCCCGTTCGATTGGGTGCGTACCATGTCTTCGACCAGGCTTTCGGCATGATTGATAAACCAGAAGTGGAAACTGAGCAGCAATACCAGCAGCACGCCCAGGGTATAGGCGGCTATTTTTAAGATTTTTCTGGAAATACTGCGTTTTGCCGTCAAGGTGCGGAAGAATTAACTATGAATTTACCACAAATACGTGGCCTAAAAAACAAAAGCCGGTTAAAGTTATAACCGGCTTTTGTCATATCGTTAAAAAAAACAATCAACTCACGGCAGATCCGTTGGCGGAGCCACCGTCGGGGTTGATGAATTTTAGTTTACCATCGCTATCCTCTGCCATCAGGATCATACCATTGCTCTCAATGCCACGCATCTTGCGGGGGGCGAGGTTGGTAACTACTACCACTTGTTTGCCTACGATACTGTCGGCTGCAAAATGCAGGGCTATGCCGGATACGATGGTTCTTTTTTCACTACCCAGGTCAACTTCCAACTTAAGCAGTTTGTCTGCCTTGGGTACTTTTTCTGCAGCAGTGATTGTACCCACGCGCAGGTCCATTTTAGCAAAATCATCGTATTGAATTTCGGCCTTTGCCGGGGCTACAGGCTTTGCGGGTGGAGGAGTCTGTGCTTCCATAGCTGCTTTAGCAGCGGCCAACCGTGTATTCAGCTTCTCTACCTGTGCGGCTACTTCATCATCTTCTATTTTGCGGAACAGTATCTGCGGTTCGCGCAGGCTATAACCAACACTCAGCAGTTTAGTCTGTCCTGCATTTTCCCAGTCCAGCATTTTTTCCACCACCTTCATCATGTGCAGCATCTTGCGCGCTGTTTCAGGAAGGAAGGGGTTGATAAGTATCGCGAGGTTGGCTGTGAGCTGCAGCGAAACGTGCAGACAGTTGTCGATCTTTTGTTGTGCCTCTTCCGTGGGGTTGCCATCTGCACCGGTTTGCCGGGCTACGATCCAGGGCTCTTTCTTTTGCAGGTATTGATTGCCCTTGCGTGAAAGATCAATGACCTCATAAAGGGCATCGCGAAACTTATATTGCTCCAGCAGGGTTTCTACCGTCTGTTTTGTCTGGGCTACAGCAGCCAGCATCTCGCGGTCTGTATCATCCATAATGGATGTATGCAGCGGGGGCACTTTACCTTTACACAGTTTGTGCATGAGCACAAAGCTGCGGTTTACAAAGTTTCCGAAAATAGATCCGAGTTCACTGTTTACGGCATCCTGAAAACCTTTCCAGGTAAAATCGCTGTCCTTGGTTTCGGGGGCAATCTGGGTGAGGTAATACCGGAGCATATCCACACACTGACCACCGCCATTTTCCTTTTTCACAAAATCTTCAATATACTCACGCATATCGAGCTTCCATCCGCGGCTGGTACTCATCTTGTCGCCTTCGAGGTTCAGAAACTCATTGGCGGGTACATTTTCAGGTAAAATATTGCCATGCAGCTTGAGCATGACGGGGAAAATGATACAGTGAAAAACGATATTGTCTTTACCAATAAAATGTACCAGTTTGGTGTCCTGGTCATACCAGTAAGGCTTCCAGTCTTTGCCCGCATTGAGGCTCCATTGCTTGGTGGCACTGATATAGCCTATGGGCGCATCAAACCATACATAAAGGACTTTCCCATTTGCATCGGGCAGGGGCACTTTGATACCCCAGTCGAGGTCGCGGGTGACGGCTCTTGATTGCAGACCGCCATCGATCCAGCTTTTGCACTGACCTGCTACGGTAGCTCTCCAGTCGTCTTTATGCTGTTGCAAAATCCATTCACGCAAAAAAGCTTCATGTTTACCCAGCGGCAGATACCAGTGAGTGGTCTTTTTCTTAACAGGCGGATTGCCGCTCAGCGTACTCACGGGGTTGATCAGTTCATCCGGACTCAGCGATGTACCACAGTTTTCGCATTGGTCGCCAAAGGCACGATCACTGCCGCAGTTGGGGCAGGTGCCTTTGATATAGCGGTCGGCCAGGAAAGTATTGGCCTGCTCGTCAAAATATTGTTCGCTTTCATGGGTTTCGAGCTCGTTGCGTTCATGCAGGTAGGTAAAGAACTCCTGTGCCGTTTCATGATGCAGCGGTTCGCTGGTGCGGTGATAAATATCAAAGGAAATGGCCAGGTCTTCAAAATCCTGCTTCATAGCCTCATGATACTTGTCGATAATAGCCCGTGGCGTAGAGCCCTCTTTCATGGCCTGGATAGGAATAGCCGTACCATGCTCATCGCTGCCACATACAAAAACAACGTCTCTTTTCTGTGCTCTCAGATAACGTACATAGATATCAGCCGGTATATAGGCCCCGGCCAGGTGCCCGATATGCTTCAAACCATTGGCATAAGGCAGGGCCGATGTGACCAGGTATCGCTTGGGTTGCGTCATGTAGACCTTCATTGATTAGCCTGCAAAATTACCGCAAACAGCAGGAATGGCAAAAACAAGGAAAGGAAGAGGGGTTTAAAGTATAAAGGTTTAAAAGTATATAAGGGAAAATAGCCTCCTACGCAAGGGTTTTACACCATTTGACCTTTAAACCTTTATACTTTTATACATACATATATTACTATTCAACCAGGTTTTTTATCTCCCTTTCAAAAGCTGTCATATTCCCCACCGGTGGAGAGACGCTGTGAAAGCGCCCCTGCTGGTCAATGATGAATACGGTTGGATAGGACTGCACACCATACGCAGTCAGAATCGGGTGGCTATCGCCCAGGTTTCCGGTATATAAATGAAGGCCTTCAATAGTCCGCTTACGCAATGCCGACTGCCAGACTGCTGTCTTATCGATCGAAATATTGATAAAAAGCACATCTGACCGGCCGGCATATTTGCGTTTCAGCGGTTTCATGGCTTCGAAAAGTGAATGGCAGGGTACGCAGGCCTCGTACCAGAAATCGAGAATCAGCACCCTGCCGCGGAGGTCAGCCAACTGTACCGAATGCCCGGCAGTATCTGTAAGTACAAAATCCGGAGCCGGCTCACCTTTGCGATACTGCCGGTTGTATTGTTGGGGCAAATGGCGGGCAAATACGGCATAGATATCGGTACGGCCTGCGGGGTAGCATGTTTCAAGGATACGGTTCAGCGCATCTGTATCGGCCGCAGACTTATAATCCGTCTCCAGTAGCAAACAAAGTACACGATCGCGCAGGGGGCCGGAAGGCAGGTGGTCAAGATAGAATTGATATTTGCTGGCAGTGGTACCATCTGCCTGGTAATTTAATTTGAGGGTCATATACTCCTGCAGCAAAGTGTAATACACATCATTGATATAAGGCGGACTTACAAAATACTCCTGGTCAAACAGCAATAGTTTTTTAGCCGCCTGCCTGACTGCAACCGGCAACTGATCGTTTTTTGCAAGCATGCTGAGCGGCTGGTTTGGGTAAGCTCTGCTCAGCAGGCGCCGGTTAAGCCAGTTAAATTCAGTCTTGAGGACTCCCAGCCAGTGATTACGGCCGGAAAGATCTCTGCATAAAACCTGCTCCAGGCTGTCTGTGTAGTGGCTGTAAAGGCTATCCGTTAGGCTCAGAACTGCAGTAATGTTGCTGACATCAACAGGCAGATACTGTTTCAGAAGCGTGCTGCCCGCAGGCCATGCCTCACGCGGAAAATAATTGCAGGCTCCCCGGCCGGTAGCCCGGAAACTATTGACCATACCGGCTGACTGAAAGTAAATGGTAACCGAATCGTTGGGTGAAAGTAATCCCAGGATTAAATTATTCCCTTCTTTAATGCTGATCCAGCAGGGCTCGGTATACCGGGTGTGCAACAGAAAGCCCGGGCCTGTACGTACAATCAATTTTTTCTCTCTCAGGCTGGTAGCTTCATCGAGGGTTATAAAAATCTGGATGCTGTCTGAAACAATATGGTCGCCTTTAATAAAAAGAGTGGCTGATCGGCAAGTAAAAGCAGTTAAGAGAATGGCGGCCAGTAATACGAATTTCATATGTGATTGTTTTTGGTACGGGCAGAAGCGGTGATGGGTTGTATTTCCAGCTGGTAATTTTTATCTCCGGGATGCTGCAGGATCACGGCCTTTAGGTTTGTCTTCCTGCTTTCAAACTCTATCTGCATATGATCTTTGCCCGGAGTAAACATGTTTAGGGAAAAACCGGAGCCCTGCATCTCGGTCAGCATTTGCGTAAAGAGATAGGCGCTGCTGGTTTCAAAACGCAGGCGATAGCAGGTATTGCTTGAGTCCTGCCAGAGCATGACCCTGCTCAGCATGCTGGCTTCCGGCGGAGAGAACTTCCAGTCAGAAACCGCATATAATACATTCCCTTCCGCTATGAGCAGGGGATTGGATAATACGTATCCGCGGCTGCTGAGTTGAGGTTTGATACCGGCCTCTTTGGCCTGTATCAACTGGGTCATTTGAGTAAAAGATAAAGTTTGGGCAAAAGCGAGCTGGCATCCTGCCAGGAGGCAGGAAAGGAACAAAAGTTTCATGGCGTTATATTTTAAGGATTAAGAAATGAAGTCAGATTATGCGGCAGTGTACGTAACCATTTTTTCTGAAAGGGAGTGGGGGCGTACAGGATCAGGTTTTTGGGTTTGACCGGTATGGTTGATTTGACTGTATCAACCTGAATTCTTCCGGAAGATTCAACTTTTACCGGATAGGCGGTTAGTTTGATTGGAATAGTCCGGACTTTTTTATTAGCAGGGTTTACATAGATCGTGTCCCTGGGTTTGTCTGTCTGTTCGTTTCGTATTGCAGGGTTGGGTGATTCATTCTTTTTTACCGGGTAGCTTTGTACAAGACTCTCTTTTTGTTGAGAAGAAGATACAGCAGCAGGTGGTAATGTTTTTTCCGTAATCGGAGCAGGGCCGGGCGCTATTCCCCTTCGGCTGGTACGCGGCATTTTTACCTCAGTGCTTTTTATTACCGGCAAAGTGTCTGGGGTTTTTTGTGCGGGCCGTGCAATTTCCTTGTAAGCAGACGGCGCAGCAATCTGTTTGGGTTTGGATCGATAGATAAAAAAGGTCACTAATGCGGTAACGGCAATAAGGGTCGTCCCAATCCATAATCCTGGTTGGAGTAATGAAGAGCCGGTCTTGCCGGTGCCGGGTATCCCGTTTGCGGTCACCAGTTCCTTCATCTCCTGCCAGTGCTGATCCATAGCCGACAGATCGGGCTGATGGTCTGCTTCCAGCTCGCGAAAAACCTGGTCCATATTGGCAGATTCGTTGCTCATGTTATTTTTTGGATGGTGATAAATGCATTAGTTTCTCTTTCAAAAGCCTTCTTGCCTCGCTGAGGTGCCATTTTGAGCTTCCTTCGGCAATACCCAGCGCCTGTCCTATCTCGCGGTGATTGAATCCTTCATATACATATAAATTAAAGACGACTCCGGTGGCTTTGGGTAAGGATTGAATAAGCCGGTACACATCCTGTGCACTTAATCCATTCAATGCCTGGGCCGGTATGCTGGCCGATTCTTCTGTTGCATCCAGCGAAACCGTGTCGGGAAAACGTTGCCGCTGTTTTACATGATCCAGGCAACAGTTGACCACAATTGTTTTTACCCAGGCCATCAGTTTACCTTCCTCCTCATAGCGACCAATATGTTTGAGCACCCGCAGCATGGCATTATTGTAAATAAGACCGGCCGTATCCATATCAGCAGCATACCGCAGACAAATCCGTATCATGGCCGGGTAGCAATATTTATATAACTGCTCCTGGCTGGCCATGTGCTGTTGCTGACAACCTGTTATAACCTGCATCAGCTCATCTGGCGATAATATGGTCTGGTCTGTAGCTGCGATCATTCAATATACATAACTGCCGGCTGAGTAGAAAGGGTTGGGTCAGGATTTGAAAATTTGAAAATTTGCCGATTTGAAGATGAGGGGGGCAATGTGCTAATGGGATAATATGCTAATGTGCCAGTGTGCTAATGAAATCTTTACGTCATTCGCTAAGCCCCTTTAAACTCTTTATACTCCTTATACCCTTTAAACTTTTATACTTCTTACTTCCAACAACCAATTTCCCTAAATTTAAGCATGAACAGAAAAGACTTTTTGCTCGGAGCCGGTGGATTGCTTACGCTGACCAGTTGGAGCGATGATGAAACAAGCGATAAAGCTAACATAGTTAAGCCGCCTTATCTGAAGCCAGGCGACTGTATTGGGATAACATCTCCGGCAGGGTTTGTGACGCCGCCTGAGGTGGAGCCAGCTGTACAACTGATAAAAAGCTGGGGATATACGGTGAAAACAGGCAGTACTATAGGCCGGCGTGACAATACATTTGGTGGCACAGATGCAGAGCGCGCAGCCGATTTTCAGCAGATGCTCAATGACCGCCATATTAAAGCCATTCTTTGTGCACGCGGCGGTTATGGATGCGTTCGCATTGTGGATCGCCTGAAATGGGACCAGTTTAAACTGCATCCCAAATGGATCATCGGCTTTAGCGACATTACTGTGCTGCATGCTCATCTTAACCGGCAACTGCAGACGGCGTCCCTGCATTCTAAAATGTGCAATAGCTTTCCCGATAACTGGACACAGGCCGATGCGATACAGACGGCCACCATCCTTTCAATCCGCAATGCCCTGCGTGGCGATATGATGAGTTATGATGCACCCGCTAATATGCGCAACAGAGCGGGCAAGGCCACCGGTGAGCTGGTAGGTGGTAATCTCAAATGCCTGGAGTCGATAGCCGGTTCGCGGTCAGCGATCAATAC
The DNA here is from genome assembly GCA_017998385.1 of Chitinophagaceae bacterium. Lineage (GTDB taxonomy): Bacteria > Bacteroidota > Bacteroidia > Chitinophagales > Chitinophagaceae > CAYMZZ01. Next base: position 12,793 of record JAGODE010000044.1, read on the forward strand.
GGCGGGTAAAATTCTGTTTGTGGAAGATACCGGTGAGTATCTGTACAGTATTGATCGCATGTTCTGGAACCTGCAGCGGTCGGGTAAGCTGGATAAACTGGCCGGACTTATTATCGGTGGTTTTCGTATCAAACCCGATGATGCCGGTGAAGAATTTGGCCGCTCACTCGAAGATATTGTGCTGGACCGGGTAAAGCCATTTAAGTATCCCGTATGTTTTGATTTCCCTGTAGGCCATCAGAAGAATAACTTTGCACTGAAATGTGGTTTCCGGCATCGGTTAACGGTAAGTACCGGTGGTACCACTTTAACACAGACAGTATGATAAAAACTCCTCCCTATCTCAGTAAAGGCGATACGATTGGTATTGTATGCCCCGCGGGTTATATGCCTGCAGAGAAACTGGCAGAATGTGTGCGTGTGCTGACCGAAGAATGGGGGTACCAGGTAAAACTGGGCCAGACAGTAGGCGGACCCTCCACTACCTATTTTTCCGGCACCGATGCAGAACGCCTGGCCGATCTGCAGACCATGCTCGATGATCCGGATATCAAAGCCATTCTGTGCGGTCGCGGTGGCTATGGTACCAGCCGTATCATAGATGCGATAGATTTCAGTGCTTTTGCTGAAAATCCCAAGTGGATCATAGGTTTCAGTGATATTACGGTACTTCATTGCCATATTTACCGGCATTATTATATATCTACGCTTCATGCGCCCATGGCATCGGCTTTCAACGATGCCGGTTATATCAACCGGTATGTACAATCGCTGCGCCAGGCGCTGGAAGGCCAATGGGCCCGGTATACGATCGATCCCCACCCCATGAACCGTACCGGTGAGGCTATTGGTGAACTCGTGGGAGGCAACCTGGCCCTGCTGGCTCACCTCACAGGGTCCGATTCGGAGCTAAAGACAAAAGGAAGAATACTCTTTGTAGAAGATGTAGGCGAATATCTGTATAATGTAGACCGTATGTGGCTGCAGTTGAAAAGAGCAGGCAAACTGGAAAAGCTGGCGGGCCTCATTGTAGGTGGCTTTACAGATATGAAAGATACCGAACGCCCATTTGGTAAAGAAGCATATGAGATCATCTGCGATGCTGTGCAGGAATACGATTATCCCGTATGCTTCAACTTCCCCGTAAGCCATGGCAAAGAAAACTATGCCCTCAAAATAGGAGCAGGTTATAAGTTGAAAATTACAAAAGGGAGAGTCGTACTGGAGGAATAATGTGCTGATGTGCTAATTTACAAGTGTGCTAATGCACCCCGCGTCCTTAGCCCGCGTTGCGTTCTTCGCGATCTGAATAAGGCAGGAGAATAATGATTAAACAGCGCTCACGCTGTTATGGTTTAAAAGTTTAAAGGGTGTAAGGTGTATAAAGAGTTTAAAGGGGCGTAGCGAAGGACATAAAGATTACATTAGCACATTCCCCCATTTTCAAATCGACAAATTTTCAAATCTTCAAATCCATTAGCACATCAGCACATTAACCCATCAGCACATTCTCTTCCCCCATCTTCAAATTAATTAACTATGGATGCTGTCCATCAGGAATTGTGGAATCGGATTAATAATTTTTCTATCGACGAGCCTTCTGCTACTTTTCCATTTTCTCAAAAACTGGCTCATCAGCAGGGCTGGTCGGCTGCTTATACAGAGCGGGTAATAGCCGAATACCGGCGGTTTATTTTTCTTTGTTGTATCTCCCCGAATGGAGCCAGTCCTTCCGAAGATGTAGACCAGGTCTGGCATTTACATTTAACCTATACCGGGAATTACTGGAAAAAGTTCTGCGCCGATACGCTCGGCCGCGACATTCATCATCATCCATCACAAGGGGGCAGTCAGGAAAAATGCAAACATCAGCAATGGTATGCAGATACTCTCCACTTGTATGAACAGGTCTTTTCGGAAAAACCACCGGCAGATATATGGCCGCTGATCGCAGCAGATAAAATGGAAACGGCGCAGGTTCTGCCATCGGAATCCATTTACCCGTTGCACCGGGCATACTGGCTGGCGCTTTGGTTATTGCCAGTGGCCGCAGTACTGATGTATGGTAAAACCAATCCCTATCGTTTGGACGGACCGCAGTTTTTGTGGTTTTATGGATGCTGTCTCATTGTGCTGTTATGTTTTTTTCAATTAGTGGCAGGATGGAGAACAGAATTTGCGGAGTCGCTCATCCAGATATTTGGGCAGCGGCGATGGACTGCTTTTCAACTGGCACGATATATTCACTCGCCACGAAAAGCTATCGAAGCAGCTGTAGTTGACCTGGCATCGCGAAAGCTCCTGATTCCGGCACCGGGCTACCGGTTTGAGTGGTTGGGGGAGAAGCTGGTTGCTCCCGGCGATGTCAATCCGGTTGCTACTGAAATGGCAAAACGATACAGCAATCATGAGGGATTGATGATGCCTCAAATAGATGCCTGCTATAACGAGCTGAGTACTTTTGATACCGATCTGCAACAAATCCGTGAACGCTTTACCTTGATCAGTACCCTCGTCATCTGGCTAATGACTGCTGCAGTTGGTGTAGTGGGATTTACGCGTATACTGCAGGGGTTTAGTAATGGCAAGCCAGTGGGTTATTTGCTGATCATGATGCTTGTAGGCGCATTTGCGGTGGTGGTGTTATGGCAACGTTGCCGTGTAGCAGCCGCATTGAAGCGTGCGTTTAAAGATATGTACGCAATAGGTCAGTTGCCTGTAGAGGAGAGCAGTAATGATGATGCCATTAATTATATTTTCGCTGGTATCGCCGGTGTAGCATCCATGGGTTATGTCAATCAGCTTTATCTGCAACGCAACCTGGGCCGGTACAAAGAAAATGGTAGCCTGGATGGTTCAGGAGGAGGTTGTGGCAGCAGTTGTGGTGGAGATAGCGGAAGCAGCTGTGGAGGAGGATGTGGCGGTTGTGGAGGAGATTAAAAGGTTTAAAAGTTTAAAGGTATAAAGGGTGTAAGGGGTATAAAGAGTTTAAAGGGGCGTAGCGAAGAACATAAGGATTCCATTAGCACATCAACTCGTTAGCATATCAGCACATTAGCACATTAACCCATCAGCACATTAACCCATCAGCACATTAGCCCATCAGCACATTGCCTCCATATAGTCGCCATTGATTAATTTTGTATCTTCAATAGACAATACCTATATGACTTTTGTTCAGCTCGAATATATCGTTGCAGTAGATACCTGGCGGCATTTTGCCACTGCCGCCAGCCAGTGTTTTGTAACACAGCCAACGCTCAGCATGCAGATTCAAAAACTGGAGGAAGAGCTGGGCTTTAAAATATTTGATCGAAGCAAGCAGCCGGTGGTTCCTACCGAAGCCGGATTGGAAGTGATTGAGCATGCCCGTCGAGTGTTACAGGAGCGAAATAATCTGCTCGAGACCGTGCAACTGCGAAAAGGAGTGCTTACAGGTGAACTGCGGATCGGAATTATTCCGACACTAGCTCCTTACCTGCTGCCGCTGTTTATTCAGCCATTTACCAAAAAGTATCCTTCGGTGCGGCTGGTGGTACATGAGATGATGACCGACCTGATCATCACCCGCCTGCGCGAAGGCAAAATAGATGCCGGCATACTGGTCACTCCTTTACAGGAGCCGGGTATAAGCGAGCATGTATTGTTTTATGAAGAACTGATGGCCTATGTATCGAAGCAGAATGCGATATATGAAAAGACGTATGTGCTGCCACAGGATATCGATCCCAACAAACTCTGGCTGCTGGAAGAAGGCCATTGTTTTCGTTCGCAGATCGTAAACCTGTGCGAACTGAAAAAGATGAGTCGCGAAAACAGCCATTTTGATTATGAAGCCGGCAGCATCGAAACCCTGCGCCGTATGGTGGAAATGTATGACGGCATCACCATTATTCCCGAACTGGCTACTCTGGACATGCCGGCACGTCAGCAGCAGCTGATACGGCATTTCCGCAAGCCTGCACCCATGCGCGAAGTAAGCCTCGTGGTACATCGCAACCTGGTCAAACAGCGCCTCATCAGGGTGCTGAAGCAGCAGATTCTCGATACTGTTCCGGAAAAAGTACGAAAGAATAAAACACCCAACATTGTGCCGGTGACGAATACAGCGGTTTAGCGATTAAGCAGCGAATCGAGACTTGACTGATAAAGAGGGAAATCGGCAAGGTTGTTATGCTCTCCTCCTTTAATTGTGATCAGTTGCGCTTTTACCCCGGCCTTTCGTTGCAGGCGTACAGCTTGTTTATAAGGGATTACGCCATCGCCGGTACCATGAAAAATAGTTACAGGTGCCTGAACGGTCGCCATGCGGTCGATTGACGGAAACGCATATTTCGACATCCTGCTGGTGGGATAAATAAAAGCGTAATGACCAAACAGGTCGGGTATGCTGGTATAAGGCGTTTCCAGGATTAGCCGCGCGCAGTCGATGCGTGATGCCAGGTAGGTAGCCGGACCGGTCCCCAGCGATTTTCCATAAATGATAATTTGTTCCGGAGCAAACCGGGCCCTGATCATTTTATATACCTCGGTAGCATCTGCATTAAATGCTTCTTCCGAACGGGCGCCTGTGGTTTTGCCAAAGCCCGGATAATCGGGCATCCAAACTTCATAATGATTGCGGGTAAAGAAGGAGGCAAACGGCGCATAACGCTCTATGTTCTGCCGGTTGCCATGAAAATATAAAACCACCCCACGGCGCGTTGAGTCAGGCACAGTGAAGCGGATGATATTAATATTTTTCCCGGGTGAAACTGGAATATTGATTTCTTCGAAGGGCTGATCGAACGCAAACTTATGGTCGGCCGTTAAGGATTTGGGATGGAAAAGAAATTTTTCCTGGAAGAAATAAAGGAGTAATCCCAGCAGCACGTAAATAATGACCGCCAGCTTGAACCATTTTTTCAGTTTGCGCCGGTTAAGAAAAGCCATGCCGGAATAATTTAATCCTTGACCAGCATATCGTACACCACTACTTTTTCCCAGAGATGGCTGTATTTTTCTACAAAAGCCTTATGAATGGGATGCACCTGGTAGGCATCCTGGTCGGCAGCGTTGTCAAAATACATGAGTTCCGATACATCATAGCTGTTGTCTACTACTTCTCTTTTTTCGGTCGATGCAGGTACGCCGATTAATAATTGTTTGACCTGGCTGATGCCTTTGAGTGTACGCAATCCTTCGATGAGCAGATCACGGTCGGCGGCAGAGCCGGCATTGCGAAGCCAGAAAAATACATGATGTACGACCACTTGTGCAGGTTTTGATGATGCAGAAGAAATAATAACAGATGGTATGGCTGCCATGGCAGCTGCAGTGCCAATAAAGGAACGCCGGCTCATGGAAGACATAGGCTGAAATTTGAGGTGAAATTAGGGAAAAGTATAAAAGTATAAGGGTTTAAAAGTCTAAAGGTCAGAAAACGGTTGGAGAAACATTTTCCGCTTTTATACCCTTTAAACTTTTAAACCTTTATACCTGATTAATTGTACCGGTTAAAAAAGTCACTTATCCCGCACTGCGCCTTCTGGCGGATTTCATTCATAATGATCCGGATGATTTCATCATTGGAAGCAGGCCATTGCTCTTTTTGAGCCAGTAATTTTTTGTCCTCGTCGCTCAGTGCACGTTCATCGCCGGTGTAGGTGGAAAAATTGTATACCCAGCTGTAATCGCCCCGGTATGTGTCGCTCCAGATATGGCGATTGTTCATGTCGCGTGCAATAGCCTGCAAAATTGCATTGGCCTTCAGCGTACGTGTAGTGGTAGTGATACGGGCTTTTACGGTAATATATTCACGGGTAATGGAATCAGGCTTGTGCACAATTTCCTTTGATACTACCTGCCTGCTTACTTCGCGTACACTCCGCTCATCGCGATAGCGGCCGATATTGACGTCGCTGAAGCGCATTTCCACACCTATATCAATAGGCTGACTACGGTCATTGTCGCCAAAGAAGCGTACAAACGGACCGCTGCGGTGATCGTTGACATAGCGCAGCAACTGATAGTCGAAATCGTCATAGTCGTAGCGGTACTGACTGTACTGGATGCCGAAACGGGTAAGCGGCATGATAGCTATATTGGTAACAGCATTGGCATAGGCATCATCCATTTTTTGTTTGATAGTAAGATCGCCGGGTTTCAGTGACAGTGCTTTCTGATATTCATAATAAGCCTGGCGAAAACTGCTCTTGGTATTCTGATTCATCAGCTCGTCGCCCCGGTCTTCGCGGGCATTGCCGGCCTGCTCCTTATAGGATGTAAGATAGGAGGCATAGTCTGTGGGCTGCACAATGTCGTACACAGAAGGTGAGCGCCGAATGGCATCATACAGGCGTTGCAGACTTGTGTATTCATGATAGATCTGCTCCCAGCGAAGATCACTGTTGCTGTTAGACAAATTGCGGATACGGCTTTCATGATCCTGTACAGCATACCGGTAGGCATCCTGCAATACAGTGAGCAGGCCGATGTCGTGCGGCTTTTTACTCAGTTTTTTTGCAGCCAGTTCCACAGCTGCATCATATTGCCCGCGCTGGTAAAGTTTTTGAGCGGTTTTACAGGAAAAAAGAAATGCAGAGCCGATCAGTAGCGTGTATAGTTTTAGTTTCATAAGCACCTCCGTTTTAGCGTTTGACGGAGATAACGCATCTTTAGTTAAATGGATTGTATTGAATTACATATTTGTTAACAGCCAACCGCTTATGTTTTCAGGATATCGCGGACAAAGCTGTGATATTCGTCAAATTTAGGCAGGTTATTGTGACCGCCGCCATGAATACGGATCAGCGTGATCTTCTGCGGATTGGTCTGCTGCAGCCGTTCACTGTGCCGGATAGGTATCAGCCAGTCGCGGGTGCCATGCAGGATGTAGGTATGGCATTTCACCTTTCTTATCCACTGATCTGTACGCAGGTGATAGCGTAATACATAGCGCACAGGTAGTATAGGCAGAAACCGCTCCACCACTTTGCGGAAATTATAGTAAGGCGCATCGAGCATCAGAAACTGCGGATTGTTATCGGAGGCTACACGGGTAGCAAAACCACTGCCTATACTACGTCCATATACGATGATATGTTCCTCCCGGCAGATCTTTTTCAGCTCGTCATATACAAACTGCATATCGTTGAGCATTTCCTTTTCACTCCGTTTGCCGGTACTTTTTCCAAAACCGCGGTAGTCGACCAGCACCACATCGTAGTTGTAGCGGTAAAAATCACGGGCGTATTTGGCCCAGCCTTTTATGCTGCGCGAGTTGCCATGAAAATAGAGGATGAGCCCTGCCGGATTTTCGCGGAAAAAATGAAGTCCGTTAATCCGTACACCCGGCTCTACATCAAAAAAATATTCCCGGAAGGGGATATCATATTTAAACTGAAAATCGGGTTTGAGCTTTTCGGGTTTAAAAATGAAACGCTCCTGCAGAAAGTAGGCAATCACAGACAGGATTGCTATACCAGCCAGGATATAGTAAATAAATACGGGCAAGTGCGGTTGGTTTTGATACAGGAAGTTTCGTCTTCCAAACTACAAACTGGCGGGCACAAACCCTAATCTTCTATGCGGCGCAGTTTCAGGTTGGTAACAGGCGATACGATCAACGGGAATTTTTCGACCGTCACATTGGCCTGATCCAGACCAAATCCACGTTCTTCAGAAAGGCTGTGTTCCTTGAGCCAGAAATGAAACTTCATGATCACCCGCTCAATAAAAGGCAGCTCATTGTCCTGGCTCAGGTATTTTTCCATTACCATAAACTGGAAGTCGCCTACAGTGTTGCTGCTGGCCAGACTTTCGTAACGGCTGATGATATTTACCTCCTTATTGGCAACGAGGTCTTCCACCACTTTACGGAACATCAGGTTGATGCGTGGCTCCATACGGAACCCGAGACGGAAATCGATGCGGATAATATCGTTGGGAATGATATGATCGACCTTGTACTCGCAGGTATAGGGATCATCCATGGTATCTACGTGTACAAACCAGTAAATGTCGGCCCGCTTGGGTTTTTTATTGAGAATAGAGTAAATGATCTTATGCTCAATTTCCTTGGGGTTATTGGCACTGGTAAGATAGATCAGGTGAGTGGCATATTTGGGAACGGCCTTGTCGTTGCTGAGCTCCTGTATTTTGGGAATATAATGTTCCATGCGTACAAACTCCACATAGCGGTTCTTGATTTTGCGGGCGCGGTACCATACATACATGACCATGAACATAAGGCCGCCTACCAGCAGGGAGATATAACCTCCATGCACAAATTTGTCCATCAGTGCCACACAGTAGCCGATCTCAACGACAAAGTAGCCGATCAGGAAAACGTAAATCCAGATCGAACGTACACGTTGCAGCACCATATAATTGGCAAAAAGAATAGTGGTGGTCAGCATGGTCATAACAATGGCCAGACCATAGGCCGCCTCCATGTTGGACGATTTCTGAAAGTAAAGCACTACGCCTACGCAACCTACATACAGCAGCGCATTGATAGCGGGTATAAACAACTGGCCTTTTTCTTCAGACGGGTAACGGATCTTGAGTTTGGGCCAAAGGTTCAGCCGCATAGCTTCACTGATAAGGGTAAAAGCTCCTGAGATCATGGCCTGGCTGGCAATAACTGCTGCGGTAGTGGCGATGACCACGCCTATAATGATAAACCATTCCGGCATCAGGTCATAAAAGGCATTGATGCCCATACTGCGTTTTACCTCGGCGGTAATATGCAGGCCTGAGCGGTGTGAAAGGAGGTAGGCACCCTGGCCAAAGTAGTTGATGAGCAGGCAGGTCTTTACATAGATCCAGCTCGTGCGGATATTGCCGCGTCCGCAGTGGCCCAGGTCACTATACAGGGCTTCGGCTCCTGTGGTACAGAGGAATACCGCTCCAAGCAGCCAGAAGCCTTCGGGATAATTCCGCAGGAACTCGATGGCATAGTGAGGGCTCAGCGCCTTAAAAATAGTGAGGTCGTCAAATACGTGGATTGCACCCAGTACGGCCAGCATCGTAAACCAGATAAACATGACCGGGCCAAACATCCGGCCTATGGAGGCTGTACCAAACTGTTGCAGAAAGAAGAATACAGATAAAATACACAGTACAATGATCACCACCGTCTGCGTGGGCATGCCGCGCAGGGCGGGCAGCTCTTCCAGACCTTCGATGGCAGATGTGATAGAGATAGGAGGGGTGATGATACCATCGGCCAGCAATGCCGCCCCACCGATCATGGCAGGCAGAACCAGCCATTTCTTTCGCCGCCTTACCAGGGCATAAAGGGCAAATGTGCCACCCTCACCCTTGTTGTCTGCACGCAGGATGAGAATAACGTATTTGATGGTGGTCTGCAGGGTGAGTGTCCAGATGATACAGGACAGGCTTCCCAGGATCAGTTCTTCACTGACCACCCGGTTATTGATAATGGCATTGAATACATAAAGGGGGGAGGTACCGATGTCTCCGAAAATAATCCCCAAGGCAATGATAAGTCCTGCTGCGGTGACTTTATTGGTCGATGCTTTCACTAGCTTATGTTAAGGTGTCCCGGATACAGGTTTTTAGCCTGGCCGCACGCCTGCAAAGGTATAGGCAAAACTACAATACAACGAGCAGGCTGTTAAAAGATTGCGAACCGGCTTGCAGAGTGCAACTTTTTAATACGACCAACCGTTCATGTAATCGGGCCGGATGCTGCATCTTTACTAAACAAATTTGTATCGTTTGCAGGGCATTCGGTAACTTTAAAGAGTAAAAAATCAAATAATTATGTTATCAGGCAGGGGATTAATAGCGATGATCGGTTTGCTTTTTTGCGGCTTATCTGCATCGGGGCAGAAAATAGTCTATTCTGAGCCCGAGAAGGATGACTCCCGCCGGCTTAACCTCGAGATCATCGGAAAGCTGAATGGTAATTTTCTGATCTATAAAAGTGTACGCAACAAAAACTGGATCGCCATTCTCGACAATGATATGAAGCAGATA
>JAGODE010000293.1 GCA_017998385.1 Chitinophagaceae bacterium
GTATTCTTTGCTGAGCAAATCGGCTTTCAGCAGCACGGTGGGCAGCAGTTGCTGGAATTTATACCTCGTCTCCACGCCGAGTCTGTCAAGTTTGTAGCGGGCCGATTGCAGCAAGGGGTGGTCTTCGAGGCGCTGTGCAGCCAATGCAGAGTCGGGCACAAATACCGATTGCAGAAGAGCAACCGTATCTGGCAGCCAGCCTGGAGGAAGCAGGTAAGGCGAGCCTTCTTTCGTCCACAAATAATTCGACAACTCGAGCGATTTGATATTGTACTGCTGCAGAGCTTCCAGTTGCAATAAATGAAAACTCTGCCATTGAGCAAAAGCCTCCACCGTATCGCCCATAGATCGCTCACCGTTCTGGAAAGAGATATTTACCAGACGCATCCGTTTAGAAGATACATCCAGGAAATAATTGTAGATTCTGTAGACTTCGTAAGCCCCGGCCCAGTCCCAATAAGCCGCATATGCTTTCAGAAAAAGATCATTGAGCATAGCCTGCCGGTCAGCCTCGCTTTGCTCCCTGAATATACGGGCCTGCTGAAGTGCGGCCCGTTTTTTATCCAGCAGTAATCCGTTTAGCAAAGGCACTTCCACACCCAAATAGCTGGCCACACCCTGCGTGAGTTCGGGATTGATATATTGCCCACTACTGTTTTCAAAGCCAGCCTTTACAGTCACACCTGCAGCCGTAGGCAGCTTCAATTCAGCCTGACGATACCGGTAATACGTGGTGCCATCAAGTGTTTTATTCATATTACTGTAGTCAAGCTGCGGATCAAAGTAGCCCCGGGCAGCCAGCAAATCAGCCGCTGCCTTTTGTGTTGCCAGCCCCGCCTCAATAGCGAGTGGGTGAAACGACTTCACTTGTTCAATAAAAGATTGCTCCGTAAGCAGCATGCGGTCCTGAGCATACGGCTTATCGGGAGTACACAAACCCAGGAGCAGTAAAAAATATATAGCTACTTTTTTTGTCATGGTTTCTCTTTTCCGGCGTTTGTCTCTTTGCCCGACTGATCTGCCTGGTAGTATTCGGGCGGGAATCCATTAATATTACGCCACAACTCGTAGTAGATAGGTACATCTTTAAGCAGCATAATACCATCGGCTCCACCACCTACCCTTAATTGTTGCGGCCACTTACGATCGGTTGAGTCTTCGACTATCAGGACACGAAAATTTCCGTTGTAGCTGACCGATCTTTCTACAGCCATCACCCTGCCGCCAAAAGTGCCATAGCTACCGCCAGGCCAGCCACTAAAAACAATTGCCGGAAATCCATCGAAGACAAATCGTACAGTTTGCCCCACGCTCACAAGTGGCAAATCCATCGGTTTTACAAATAATTCCACCGCATACTGAGCCTGGTCGGGTACTATTTCAACCAGCATTTCTCCCTCCTTTATCACTTCTCCGATACCGGCTTTGCGGGCTTTGGCGATCTGGCCGCTTTGTGGCGCCAGCACAAAGTAGAGCTGGTTGCGGGCATCATAATTGGCCAGTTGATTTTCGAGCTTAAACAACTCTGCCTCGGTACTGGCTGCACTGGAAATGGATGAGTACTGCTCGCCCTGTGCTTTAGCAATTTTATCGGCATAGTCCTGCATAGTGGCTTGCTGTTCCAGTCGCAGATTCACCAGTTCCTGCTTACTCTGCTGTAATTTATTCTCAGCACTGTTGACTTTTGCGAGACTATTCTGGTAATTGATCCGTTTGCGTTCAAATTCGGTCATGGAGATCGCTCCGCTATCCAGCATTATTTTTGCCGCCTCTATCTGTCTTTTATAGGCAGTTAATTCATTGCCGGCCGCCTGCAAATCCATTTCTTCTGTGCGGATCTTCAGTTGTTGTTGTCCGATCTTGTTATCAAGCGACTGCAGTTTCAACTCACGTGCCTGCTCCAATGCATTTGTTTGTAAAACACTGGTACCTGCCTTGTTGCGGTATCCTTCTACCGATTGGCGTTTGGCCGCTATCTGCTCCCGCGTACGCCGCAGCAGTTCAGGATCAAAATAGTCAACTTTAACCTCCGTCAGTTGCAATATGGTATCGCCGGCTTTCACAAAATCGCCTTCCTTTACATACCATTTCTTTATACTGCCGCCGATAATGGCATTCAACTGCTGAGGGCGCTGCTCCTGCCTTAGCGTTGTAACGGTACCGCGGGCCCGCACATTCTGTGTCCAGGGCAGAAAAAGTACAACGACTAAAATGAGCAGGAAGCCCCATAACCATGCTTTGATACGATTGGTTCTGGTGATCTGGTAGATATGTTTAAAACAATCCAACCTGCTCTCGTTGGCGATTTGCTCCGTTTCCTTACTCAAATACTTATTCATAGCTCCACCATTTATTTAATAGATACGAGGTATCCTTCGCTATTCAGTAAAATACTTCTGTCACCGTCTTCGGCCAGGTTTTCATGGGCAGAAGTAACAAAAACAGTAGCCCCCTTACGCGTACGGATATAATTAATCATGTTTCTGCGATAGGGCTCAGCAAGATGCTCAAAGGGCTCTTCGAGCAATAAAAGACGGTGATTGCCAAGCAGGGCCCTGATAAGTAATATATTCTTCCGCACTTTAGCAGGCAGTTTAAATCCCACAGGCATCAGCAGTGTATCAAAACCATTTTTGCTGTTGCGTACAAATTCAATAAGTCCGGACAACTCACATAAGTGTTCTACTTCTGATTGCTGTATTTCCTCATTGCCCATAGTCAGATTGTTCCACAAAGTGTCTTCAAAAATATCCTGAGACCCCAGCAATATGCCCGTACTTCGGCGCAGGCTTTCGATCTGATAATTGGCAAGAGGTATTGAATCAAGTAAAATGCTGCCGGAATAATTTTTGAATGCGCCGGTGAGTAAGCGCAGCAGGGTTGATTTACCAGCTCCGGACTGACCGCTTACAACCACCATTTGACCCGGTTCTACCACAAAGCTGATATCATTAAGCACAGGTGGGTATGAACCATATCCAAAACTTACTTTTTCAAATACAACGGCTACTCCATCGGGTTTTGCAGGCAGCGGCAGATTACCGCTGGTCTCCACTTCGGCCTCGGTGACAACACTCAGTTTTTCCACCGACACCAGTGAGTCATAAATAGTATCAAGATTGGTAATGATCTTTTCAATAGAAGCTATTATGGCAATGATTACAATGTCGGCAGCAATAAACTGTCCCACATTGATCTGCTGATTGACCAGCAGATATGAGCCTATAATAAGCATGGCTGCAATAATGAGTATTTTAAAAGTAATGAGACTCCAGAACTGGATAAGGAGGATTTTAAAATGACTCGTTTGGGAATCAAGATACTGGCTCACGAGCCCATCGGTTTTTCGCATATGCAGCGAGGTCCCTTTTGTATACTTGAAGGTTTTGACAGATCTGGCTATTTCCTGGAGCCAGGCGGCAACACCATATTTATAGGAGCTGGCTTTGAGCGCCGTTTGAAGTCCGCGGGGCGATGAAAAACGTATAATCGATAGCACTATCACAATCAGTACCAGACCAAAGGCAATGAAAATGGGGTGATAAAAAGAAAGTAAAATCAGTCCCAGAACAACCTGTATGGTTGCAGCCGGCAAATCAATCAGGAGTTTGTCAATTCCCTTCTGAAGTGATACACTATCAAAATAGCGATTCACCATTTCAGGAAGATAATAATTATCGAGCCGCTCTATATCCAGCCGCGGTATACGGTCGCTGTACTCCAGCGAATAGCGAACGAACAGTTTTTGCTTGACTTTCTCAATTACCTGAAGTTGACGAACCTGCAGCAATCCATTGAGAAAAACACCAAATACTACCAGGGCTATCAGTACCACAATAGAAGTAGACAGGCGACCGGCCAGTACAAAATTTATGATAGATTGTATGCCCAACGGCAGAGACAACTGAACCAGACCCGCCAGCAACGCAAATACATAGGCATTGCCAATATCTTTCTTATCCAGCAGCAACAGCCGGTTTAACCGGGTTAACGCTTTTACAAATGAACTGTCCTGATTTACCATATCACATCTTCTGAATTATGACACCAGGAGACCGGATTACTCCGCCTGGCTATACAAATATAAAGAGGCTTTCACATATGATAGTAATACTATCACATTAAATAGTTATTAAACTTTTGTTGAAAGTTGTAATTTCGTCCAGATTATCAGGTATGGAACTTCAGCTTCAAATCAAAATGAATCCCAAGCTCTTCCTGCGAGACCCGGAGCAATCGGTCCTGGGAAGAAGTATAATCCAGCATAGTATCAACATGATACATAAGGTTGGTTTCGAAGACTTTACATTCAAAAAACTGGCACAGGAAATTGGCACCACGGAGGCCAGCATCTACCGGTATTTTGAAAACAAACATCGCCTGCTTACTTATCTCCTGGCCTGGTTGTGGACCTGGATGGAATATCAGCTGGTTTACCATACCAACAATGTACCATCGGCCGAAGTACGCATCCGGCTGATCCTGAAATTGCTGACCTTCCAATTGCCTGACCTGTTCACTTTTCAGCATATCGACAGAAGCCGGCTATTTCAGATTGCCATCATGGAAGGCAGCAAGCCTTATCTCACCAAACACGTTACGGAAGACAACAAAAACCATTTGTTCAAGCCGTATAAAGATCTTTGTGCGCGCATCGCCGGTATTTTTATAGAATATAATCCCGATTACCCTTACCCGCGATCATTGTCCAGCACCCTCCTCGAGATGGTGCATTATCAGTATTTTTTCCGCAACAACCTGCCCTCCCTTACCGACTTCGGAAAAGACAAGGACTACTCCGGGGTAAACCAATTTCTGGAACATTTAATCTTCAGTGCATTAAAAAACAAGGTTACCCTTTCCAAAAAATAGATTGCCTGCGCGAGCCGGAGAAATAATGCCCGTACAGATCCATTATTGTAAGCGCTGACAGTGGCAACGTGATTATTGTCACACAAACAGGGCCGTGTTTCGTAACTCCGGTCACCGAAATTCATTAACAGCCAAAATAGTTTTGCTCCTGCAAATAAAGACAGGATGAAAAAACTAAGCTTGTTATACGTCAGTGCCCTGATCTCCTTCGTTGGCCTGGCTCAAACACCTCTCAAACTGGAAGATGCGATTAAGCGCGCAACGGATAGCAGTCGTCAACTACAGTTATCGGCCAACGAACTGCAAACGGCCAAAGCCCGTTACAAACAAACCGAGGCCATTTTCCTTCCGCACGTAGGGCTGGAGTACAATGCCCTCGTAACGGACAATCCTTTGAATGCTTTCGGCTTCAAACTGCAGCAGAGCGGAATCACACAAAATGATTTCATGCCCAGCCTGCTCAACAATCCCAAAGCCACGGGCAACTTTTCTACAATGGCTACCCTTATGCAGCCTATTTATAATGCCGACCTGCTGGCCATGCGCGACGCTGCCCGCAAACAGATAGAAGCAGCCCAATATCAGCAGCGGCGCACAAGAGACTATGTACAGC
>JAGODE010000294.1 GCA_017998385.1 Chitinophagaceae bacterium
GAGCAAAGCTATAATGTCAATCTTAACTATACACGCAGCTGGCAACTGAACCGGGCCGTTTTTCAGATAGATGCATCGGCCTGGTATTCACATTTTACCAACCAGATACTGGCCGATTATGATACTGACCCGCAAAAAATTATTTACCAGAATATCGATGGCTATGCCAGCAGTAAAGGAGTAACATTAAACGTGGAACTCAACATCGGGCACCGGTTTAAAGGAATGGCCGGAACTACCATACAGCAGGTAATGAAACACAGCCGGCTGCAGCAGGGGGGATGGGAACATCAGCGACCGGTACTGACAGAGAACTGGAGTGGTACCTGGACGTTTAGTTATAGTTTTCCTGCAGTTGGTCTTACGGTAGATTATACGGGGAATATATATGGTCCCATGCGGTTGCCGCTTATATCGCCATTGGACCCCCGGGCCCCCAACTCGCCGGTATGGAGTATTCAGAATATTCAACTATCGAAAAGAGTGGTTACCGGCACAGAACTGTTTGCCGGAGTGAAAAACCTGCTCAACTGGACCCCGGCACGCAGTACGCCTTTTCTCATTGCACGCTCTCACGACCCTTTTGATAAGCAGGTGCAATACGATGGTGCAGGACAGGTGATTGCGACCCCCGGCAATCCCTATGCCCTTAGTTTCGATCCGTCGTATGTATATGCGCCTAATCAGGGGGTAAGGGTTTTTGCAGGGCTCCGCTGGCAGATTAAGCCTTGAGAACATTTTTTAATGTGGAATAATCCTGCGCTTTAGTACCTTTAAGGCGTGAAGCGCATCAGCGGCATATTTCTGATCTCGATCTACATGTTCACCTTTGCGGGCTTCGATAACCTGCTGAAGGCTCCTGTGCTGCTGTCTCATTTCAAAGAACATCGTCAGCTCGACGCCAGTATCAGCTTCTGGGCATTTATTAAGATTCATTATGTAGGACCGATTATCGTCGATGACGATTTTCAGCGCGATAAGCAATTGCCTTTCCGTGATGCCGCATTTTGCATGGTAGCGGTTAACTATGCCTGCGAATGTCCGCAGACCCAGATTGAAATCGGTGAGCCCGCTCAGTCTGTTACCGAATTTTCAGATTACTACGTATTCAATAAACCCATACGGGCCCCTTACGAAATATTTCAGCCTCCCCGGCGTGCCTGAGACGATATAAACCCCATCTCTCATTAAGGCACAAATAATTTTACATGTTAAATGCAATTATTCGCTTTTCCGTAAGGAATAAGCTGATCATTGGTATTGGCACACTCGCGCTGCTTATATGGGGTGTGCTGGACCTGAGAAAATTACCTATCGACGCATTGCCCGATATCACCAGCAATCAGGTGCAGGTGATTACGGTATCGCCCACTTTAGCAGCACCCGAAGTAGAAAGGCTGGTTACGTTCCCGATCGAACAGGCCAACGCCAATATTCCGGGATTAAAGGAAATGCGTTCTATCTCCCGTTTCGGACTCTCCGTGGTGACGGTGGTATTTAATGACGAAACGGATATTTACTGGGCACGCCAGCAGGTGGCAGAACGCCTCAATGCAGTGCGTGAGCAAATTCCTGTCACGGCGGGCAGGCCGGAACTGGCACCTGCCACCACAGGCCTGGGCGAAATCTACCAGTACGTATTACGTCCCCAAAAAGGGTATGAAAGTAAATATGACCTGACCGAACTGCGGTCTATACAGGACTGGGTGGTACGACGCCAGTTGCTGGGTACACCCGGTGTGGCAGATGTAAGCAGCTTTGGCGGTTACCTCAAGCAGTACGAAGTAGCTGTAGTGCCTGAGCGGCTCAAAGCCATGAATGTAACACTCAGCGATGTGTTTACCGCACTGGAAAAAAACAATCAGAATTCCGGCGGTGCCTATATTGAAAAAGGACCCGCTGCTCTTTTTATACGTACCGAGGGACTGGCCGGTACGCTGCAGGATATTGAAAAAATATTTGTTCGTCATACGTCGGCAGGTATACCGGTATACATAAAAGATGTAGCCGATGTACGCATTGGCCATGCCATCCGCTATGGTGCCATGACGTATAGTGATAAAGGCGAAGTAGCCGGTGCTGTGGTACTGATGCTTAAAGGAGCCAACGCCTCACAGGTAGTAGATGAGGTAAAAAAAAGGATTGAACAGATAAAAGCTACTCTGCCCGAAGGCGTGGTGCTTGATACTTTTTATGATCGTACCAAGATGGTCGATAACGCAATTGGTACGGTGAAAAAGAATCTGCTCGAAGGCGCACTCATCGTGATTTTTGTACTGGTGCTGTTTCTGGGTAATCTGCGTGCTGGCCTGATCGTGGCATCGGTGATACCTCTGGCCATGCTCTTTGCTATCATTGGAATGAATATGTTTGGCGTATCCGGTAATCTCATGAGCCTGGGTGCACTCGATTTTGGATTGATCGTAGATGGTGCCGTTATCATAGTAGAAGCTGTACTGCATAGACTTTCTCATTCCAAAGCACTGGGTGGCATTTCACGGATAGATCAGCGGCAACTGGATACAGAGGTACAGAGCTCCGCAGGCAAAATGATGAATTCTGCCGTGTTTGGCCAGGTGATCATCCTGATCGTTTATTTACCCATACTTACCCTCACCGGTATTGAAGGAAAAATGTTCCGGCCCATGGCTCAAACAGTTTCCTTTGCACTTATCGGTGCATTTATTCTTTCGCTGACCTATGTGCCAATGATGTCGGCACTTGTACTCAGCAAAAAACTGCAGCACAAACCAACTTTTTCGGACCGGTTCATGGAAAAATTGCAGCGCTGGTATAAGCCATTGCTCGAAAAAGCGCTGGCTTTTCCGAAATGGGTGGTTGGTGCGGCCCTCGTACTTTTTGCCGGAGCCGTATTTCTTATTGGCCGTCTGGGTGGAGAATTTATTCCGGAATTGCAGGAAGGCGATTTTGCGGTGGATGCGCGTTTGCTGACAGGAAGCTCACTTACGGAAACGATCAATACCACACAGAAAGCTGTACGTATTCTGGAAGATAAATTTCCGGAAATAGAAAAAGTGGTCACACGTGTTGGAGCCAGCGAAATTCCCACCGATCCTATGCCCCTTGAGATGACAGATATTATTATTTCGCTGAAACCAATCAGCGAATGGACCTCTGCATCCAGTTTTGATGAGCTGGCAGATAAGATGAGTAAAGCGCTGGAAGAAGTGCCGGGAATGACGAGTGGTTTTCAGTTTCCGGTGCAGATGCGTTTTAACGAACTTATCAGTGGAGCCCGTCAGGATGTAGTGTGTAAGATATTTGGTGAAAATCTGGATAGCCTTTCGGGGTATGCACACCGGCTGGGATCACTGATAAAAACAGTCAACGGTGCTACCGATCTCTATGTAGAAGTGGTGACGGGTCTGCCACAGATCATCGTAAAATATAACAGGGATGCTATGGCGCATTACCAGATGAGCGTGGCGGATGTGAATCAGGTCATACGGGCTGCTTTTGCGGGCGATGTGGCCGGTACCATTTACGAAAACGAACGCCGTTATGATCTGGCCGTCCGGCTGCGCGATGAAGGAAGACGCGATCTGTCTGATGTACAGCAATTGCTGATTCCCACACCAGCAGGATTGCAGGTGCCCCTGTATCAGGTAGCCAATGTGGAAATAAAAGAAGGCCCCAACCAGATACAACGCGAAGATGCCAAACGAAGAATCATTGTAGGATTCAATGTGCGTGGCCGCGATGTGGAATCGGTCGTAAATGAATTGCAGGAAAAGGCCGGCAATCAGTTGAAGTTATCTGCAGGATATTATGTAAAATATGGCGGACAGTTTGAAAACTTGGTGGAAGCCCGGCAGCGTTTATCCATTGCCGTACCTGCAGCTTTACTCATGATATTCCTGCTGCTTTATTTTGCCTTTGGCTCACTTCGCTACGGAGCGCTCATTTTTACCGCTATTCCCCTCTCTGCCATCGGAGGCGTACTGGCATTATGGATACGCGGCATGCCTTTTAGTATTTCGGCCGGTGTGGGATTCATTGCGCTGTTTGGCGTGGCCGTATTAAATGGCATTGTACTTATAACAGAATTCAACCGGCTTAAACAGGAACATCCAGACGATATTAAATACATTATTATGCAGGGAACACGTGTAAGGCTACGCCCTGTGCTCATGACAGCAGCGGTAGCTTCTTTGGGATTTCTGCCCATGGCACTTAGTCATGGTCCCGGTGCCGAGGTGCAACGCCCCCTGGCAACGGTGGTGATCGGCGGCCTCGTAACGGCAACACTGCTTACCCTGGTGGTATTGCCTATTTTGTATCAGTGGCTCGAAAAGAGGCGCCTGCGTAAAGGCCGTATGCCGAAAGCGACGATACTGCTGCTGTTGTTGTCTGCAGCAAGTATGACCCAGGCTCAGCAGACACTGACACTGGATCAAATGAAAGAGCAGGCGATAAAATCCAACCAGTCGCTGCAGGCACAGCGCAGGCAGACCGATTACTGGACACAATTGCAGTCGGCTTCCTTCGATCCGGGCAGAACAATCGTCGGTGGCGAATATGGCAATATCAACAGTGCACAAAGCGATACCCGTTTTTATATCAATCAGTCATTCAGTCTGCCGGTAGTATATAAACGCCAGCGTGAGTTATACGAAGTACATGCACGCGCGCAGCAGGATTTTGTGAAATGGAAGGAAGCCGAGCTGATGCGTTATGTATCGCAGACTTTCAATCAACTGGTGGATTTGCAGGAACGAAAGAAAATACTCCATGGGCTGGATACGGTATACAGCCGTTTTCAGCAGTCGGCCACACTTCGTCTACAGGCCGGCGAAAGTAATGTGCTGGAGAAGACAACAGCCGATGCTACGTTGCAGCAGATCAAATTGCAGCAGCAGCAGTTGGAAAGCGATCTGCGAATGGCTCAGCAGCAGTTACAGTGGCTGCTGCATACCGAAGAATGGTTGTTGCCTGCATATACAGACCCAAGGATGCCTGCCACAGCTGCATTGCAGGCTGATAGTGCATCTGCAGCACATCCGCAATTGCAGTACAGCCGGGCGCAGGAAGAACAGGCGCGTGCACAAACCCGTGTGGAGCGATCCCGCCTGTCTCCCGACTTTACGCTTGGGTATAGCAATCAGAGCATTGTTGGTTATCAGAGTAAAGATGGGGTCTCGCAAACGTATTATGGAGCCGGTCACCGGTTCAGTATAGTGAGCCTGGGTGTAGGGATACCCCTGTTTAATAAAGTGACAAAAGCGCGCATACGCGCCGGTCAGGTAAATGAAGAAGTGGCCAAACTGACCACAGCTGCCACCGAAGAGCAGTTACGCATTAATCTGCAACAGCTAAAAGAAGCCTTCCGCAAAAGGCAGCAGGAGCTGCAGTACTACGAGACCAGCGGCCGTCAGCAGGCTACGGCAATGGTACAGCATGCCCGGCTGGCTTTTGAAAAGGGACAGATCAGCTACATGGAGTGGGTATTACT
>JAGODE010000295.1 GCA_017998385.1 Chitinophagaceae bacterium
GCCATTCTCAGCGACTACAGCAGTTACGTAAACCGTAAGCTCGGCCCGCACAAATGAGGCAATTGTTTATTCTTTCAGAAAACGGAGCTTTTCCTGGCCCTGCCGGCGATTGAGTTGTACATAATATACTCCCGGAGCCAGTGCAGCAGCATCTAAGGCTATACTGTTATTACCCGCTGTTACACTCACCTGCCTGCGCTGAAGCAAACGCCCCGTATTGTCGTATAACATATATTCGACTTGCTCATTATGACTAAACTGTCCGGTAAGCGTTACAGCATTTTTAACCGGGTTGGGAAAAAGTTTCAGCTGAGCTTCTGCTTTTACAGTAAGCATTACAATGGAAGAATAAGTATACTTTCCAAAGAAATCATTTTGTTTTAGCCGGTAAAAGATAACATTGCTGTTGAGCCTTGTGGCACCGGAGTCAATAAACTCATAGTTATGCGTGCCCGCTGTATTGGCGGCCAGCTTCCTGCCTACCGGCACAAAGTCGCGGCCATTTACGCTGCGCTCTATCACAAAATCTTCTGCCTGCTCTTCCTGTGCAGTAGACCAGTTAAGCAGGGCATTATTACCCGCCAGGCGGCCACTGAAAGAAAGAAAGCGAAGAGGCAATATGCTGGAATAGGAAAACCCGTAAAGTTCGCGGCCCATACTTGTTTCCTGTATACTTGCATAGATCTTCATATCTGTCTCTACCAGCTCCTGCATAGTTCCATCAGCTACAGATATAAGCGAAGTTGCCATACGTGTACCATCGTTTGACCCATCACTTTGCCAGGTTTTATATCCATTCACCCCATCATTGCCGGTAAAAATAAGTTTATTGACCAGGCTGCTGAAGTTACCGGCAGCACCGCTTTCCGTACCAGGCCACACATCTTTTACCAGTGTTGTGCCAGCTGCAGTGCCGTCACTTTTCCAGAGCTCGGTACCATTACTGCCATTGTCTGCAGAGAAGAAAAGTGTACCGCCAATATTACGAAGGCTATAAGGATAACTTTCCCCGGAACCAGTCCAGATATCTTTTACCTGCACTGTACCGGCAGACGTACCATCGCTTTTCCAAAGCTCCGTACCGGAAGAACCATTATTAGCAGAAAAATAAAGTGTGGACCCTACTGTTACGAGATCAAAAGGATAGGAACCGTCTGAGCCGGCCCATATATCCTTCAACATTACCGTACCGGCGGCTGTGCCATTGCTTTTCCAAAGCTCCATACCCGCTGTGCCATTGTCGGCCGCGAAATAAAGCATACCATTCAACACAGCAAGTGCCTGAGGATAAGAGCTGCCTGATGTAGCAATATCTTTTACCATTACCGTACCGGCGGCTGTACCATCACTCTTCCACAACTCGGTACCGTTTGTACCATTGCTGGCAGCAAAATAAAGTGTATTGTTGATAGCTACCAGGTCAGACGGGTTACTGCCCAGTGATCCGCTGCGGATATCTTTTACCATTACCGTTCCTGCTTCTGTACCGTCACTCTTCCACAATTCAGTACCATTGATGCCATTGCTGGCTACAAAAAACACATTGCTGCCAACTGCAGTGAGGTAACCAATACTGCTGCTGCCGGCACCGGCATTAATATCCTTTACCATCATTGTACCAGCTGTAGTTCCATCGCTTTTCCAAAGCTCCATACCGTTGATACCATTATTGGCCGCAAAAAATAATGTGTTGTTTACGCGCGTGAGATAACAGATATTACTACTACCTGAACCAGGATTGATGTCTTTGATCAGCGAGAACTGCTGACCACGTGCAAAAGTGCAGGCGCACGCCACGAGGAGTGAAAGAATAGGCTTTTTCATACGTTCCGGATATAGTTGGATATTGGAGGGATTCGGACATTGTTCACAGACTAATCTGTGTCATTTCCTACGTCCCCATCAATACAAACTTCCTGTTTAACATCCTCAAAAGCAAGTATATATCACCTGTTTTTTGAAAATTAGGGGATAACACATAGCGCCTCTAAAGAGTATACCCGGAGCTACTGGAGAAATTTTGGGAGAAAGCGGAGCCGGCTTTTAATCATGCATGTTCTGACAACGTACCCGGCCATCGTCCGTTACTATTAAATCAAGCGTTTTTTCAATAGTTGTCAAGCCTGCTGAAAACGTAAGACGTATTTCTGATTGCGCAGGTAAAGTATCAATACAACCATAACAAAATACTTCGATGCTGATGTCGCAATTTGCTTTTATCCGTTTTATTAATTCATCAATCGAAAACCTGTACGTATCAAATTCATTCAATCCTGCCGGAGCCTGAATAGTAGCGCCTGCTTCATTTATTATTTGCTTTACAGCAGCAACATCATCGTTGGTTATAGCCTGCTTCAATGCTAAACAATCAACTGACTGCGCAGTATGTTCTTTATCTTTACTACAGCCGGAGTAAAGCGACAATATCAGCAGAAAAAACAAGATCCGTTTCATATCTGTAACTTTGATGGTTGGTTTTTGCCTAAAGGGCATGCATGGCTCATGACAGAGATTTGCTGCTGAGCGTTGCACCGGGTACAGACCACATTTTTCATATTGAGAAGCAGGAGTTTAATTATGGCATTTAACCTCAAATCGCCTTTTCCTCCGGCAGGAGATCAGCCGGAAGCCATCCGCCAGTTGACGGAAGGCATACTTAACGGTGAAAAATTCCAGACCCTGCTGGGCGTTACCGGTAGCGGAAAGACTTATACTATAGCCAATGTTATACAGAATGTGCAACGCCCTACCCTGGTACTTACACACAACAAAACACTGGTAGCACAACTTTACGGAGAATTCAAACAGTTTTTTCCCGACAATGCTGTAGAATACTTTGTTTCTTATTACGACTATTATCAACCCGAAGCCTATTTGCCGGTAAGTGATCTTTACATTGAAAAAGATCTTAGTATCAATGATGAGCTCGACAAACTGCGGTTGCGTGCTACTACCAGCCTGCTGAGCGGACGACGCGACATTATCGTGGTAGCAAGCGTAAGCTGCATTTATGGTATGGGTAATCCCACTGATTACGAAAACGGCATCATCCGTATCAGCAAAAAACAAACACTATCGCGGCAGGGCTTCCTGCATGCGCTGGTTAACTCTCTTTATAATCGCACAACACTTGAGTTTAACCGGGGCACATTCAGGGTAAAAGGTGATACGGTCGATATCAACCTGCCTTATGTAGACTATGGTTATCGCGTTACTTTCTTTGGCGATGAGATCGAAGAGATTGAAAGCATAGATGTGGTAACAGGTAAACGCATCGGAAAAATGGAAAACGCTGCTATTTTCCCGGCTAACCTGTATGTGGCTCCAAAAGATATGATGCAGCAGGTCATTTATGAAATACAGGATGAAATGCAGCGGCAGGTAGAGTATTTCAAAAACAATGGTAAACTCATCGAAGCCCAACGCTTAAAAGAGCGGGTAGAATACGATGTGGAAATGATCAGGGAACTGGGTTACTGCAACGGTATAGAAAACTATTCGCGTTTCTTTGACCGGCGAGTTCCGGGTACGAGGCCATTCTGCCTGCTTGACTATTTTCCTAAAGACTTTTTGCTGGTAATTGATGAAAGCCATCAGACCGTGCCTCAGGTGAGCGGCATGTATGGCGGCGACCGCAGTCGTAAACTGATTCTGGTCGATTATGGCTTCCGGCTGCCCTCTGCACTTGACAACCGGCCGCTCAATTTTCATGAATTTGAATCGATGATCAATCAGGTAGTCTTTGTATCGGCTACGCCTGATGATTATGAACTGGAAAAGACCGGAGGAGTGGTGGTAGAACAGGTGGTAAGACCTACAGGACTACTTGATCCTCCCATTGAGATCAGGCCGTCTGTCAACCAGATAGATGATCTGCTCGATGAAATTGATAAGCGGGTGAAAAAAGGTGACCGGGTGCTGGTCACGACTCTCACCAAGCGTATGGCCGAAGAAATGGACAAGTACCTGCACCGGATCAACATCAAGTCAAAATATATCCACAGTGAAGTAGATACGCTGGAGCGGGTGGAGATATTACGTCAGTTGCGCCTGGGCGATATTGATGTACTGGTGGGGGTGAATCTTTTACGCGAGGGGCTTGACCTGCCCGAAGTATCGCTGGTAGCAATCCTGGACGCCGACAAGGAAGGTTTTTTGCGTAATGAAAAATCCCTTACACAAACGGCAGGACGTGCCGCCCGCAATGTGGATGGCCTGGTAATCTTTTATGCGGACAGGATGACGGATAGCATGCAAAAGACGATTGATGAAACAACCCGACGCCGCGAAAAACAGATTGCCTTCAACCTCGAACACAATATCACCCCCCGTACAGTTAAGAAAAGTAAGGAACAGGTATTTGCGCAAACCTCAGTACTCGATATTAAGGGCTATGATCCGCAAAACCCCTATGCCCTTGGTGCCTCAGCAGAACTGGTGCCTGCTGCAGCAGAAGAGCAGCAGGAATACAAAACCATCCCTCAATTGGAAAAAGCTATCACGGCAACTAAAAAGGAAATGGAGCGCGCGGCCAGAGACCTCGACTTCATGGAGGCTGCACGCCTGCGCGATGAAATGTTTGTGATGCAAAAAAAGCTGGAAGAAATGAAGAAATAGCCCTGCTTTCGTAGATTTACGACAGGCGCCCGGGTACTTCTGCCCTTTTTACACGGAAAGCATTAATACCTATCATCAGCTGTTCCGCAACCCCCTTATTTTAGCTGTGAAATCTAAATCCGGAAAAAACGGCTAAATCCTTTATTGTAATGAAATCCCGCATTCGAAAAATTGCAAATTTTCTTGCATTCAACCTCCTGTTTTTTGCATTGTATCTCAATTTTATCCATGCCGATGCACAGCCTTCAGGCGGATTTGATCCCCAACAAGATACTAATACCGGTGCCTTCAGCACCACTGCACTGGTAAAAGAAGAAGCCGATAAAAAAGTGACTGTTCCGGCACAAACACAAAAAGTTCAAAATAACTGATAGCCTGAAAAGGTAGAAGGTGAAAGGTAGCGGGTAGAAGGATACAACTTCGGCCAGCTACCTTTTTCTTTTCCCACCTTTCACCCTAAGTAAGGTAAAAAGGCGAAAGGTGGAAGGTAGAAGGACGCAACCTCAGCCAGCTACTTTTTTCTTTTCCCTCCTTCCTCCTTAAACCTTTCACCCTTCCCCTTTAACGGGGTAAAAGGTAGAGGGTGGAAGGTAGAAGGATACAACTTCAGCGAGCTTTCTTTTCCCTCCTTAAACCTTTCACCCTTCCCCTTTAACGGGGTAAAAGGTAGAGGGTGGAGAGTAGAAGGATACAACTTCAGCGAGCTTTCTTTTCCCTCCTTTAACCTTTCACCCTTCACCTTTAACGGGGTAAAAGGTAGAGGGTATAGGGTAGAAGGATACAACTTCAGCGAGCTTTCTTTTCCCTCCTTAAACCTTTCACCCTTCCCCTTTAACGGGGTAAAAGGT
>JAGODE010000045.1 GCA_017998385.1 Chitinophagaceae bacterium
GAGGGCTTTGAGGTTGCCATTATCATCTTTAATGAATTCTTTGGTAGCAATTGCCCATTTGCGTTCACAGCCTTCCTCGTGGGAGGTTGTTGTTTTTAACAACATGGGGTAACTGGGCCAGGGCATATGGCCGGTGCGTTCGGTGGGAGGCTGGGGAAGCAGTTCAAACTGGGTAACGGTGGCTGCGCCATGGCGATTGGAGGTACCCACGCAGTCGGAGCCTGTATCACCTCCGCCAATTACTACTACATGCTTACCTGTGGCAAGCAGCGGCTGAGCCAGGATATTACTTTCCAGATCGGCATGCAGATGCGGGTCCTGACCCGCCACGCGTTTATTTTGTTGCTTCAGAAACTGCATGGCAAAATGAACACCGTCTGCTTCGCGGCCAGGTACCGGCAGATCGCGCGGTACAGTAGAGCCAATAGCCAGTACAATGGCATTGTATTCACGCAGCAGATCATTGATACTCACATTTACCCCTACATTGGCATGGCATTGAAACGTGACGCCTTCTTCTTCCATTACAGCAATGCGGCGGTCTATGATCCATTTTTCGAGTTTGAAATCGGGAATGCCATAGCGCAGCAGGCCACCTGGCCGTTCATCGCGCTCAAAAACGGTGACCTGATGGCCGGCATAGTTGAGTTGTGCTGCTGCAGCCAGTCCGGCAGGGCCTGAGCCTATAACGGCTATCTTTTTTCCTGAGCGCACATTGGGCTTGCGGGGCTTGACAAATCCTTTATCGAAAGCAATTTCAATAATATGTTTTTCGATCTCTTCAATAGCTACCGGTGGCTGATTGATACCCAGCACACAGGCTGATTCGCAGGGGGCCGGACAAATGCGTCCGGTAAACTCGGGAAAGTTATTGGTTGAGATGAGTACGTCATACGCTTCCTGCCAGTCTTTACGATACACGGCATCGTTAAACTCTGGTATTACATTGCCCAGGGGGCAGCCGCTATGACAAAAAGGTACGCCGCAATTCATGCAGCGAGCAGACTGCTGATTGAGTTTTTCTTCGGCAAATGATTCGACAAATTCACGATAGTGACTCAGGCGCTCACTTACCGGTTTTTTTCCCGGCAATTCTCTGCTAAATTCTTTGAAACCTGTTGGTTTGCCCATAATCTGATACTTGATTCAAATGTTGAATTGATTAAGTTCCTGTGTGGTGTCAGAGCGCCCTGGCGCTGATCTTGCGTTCCTGCAATACTTTTTTGTAATCGCGCGGAAACACTTTTACAAAATGCTGTAACTGGTTGTCCAGATCTTCCAGTATAAACCGTCCTACCGTACTGCCGGTATACTCGACGTGTCGCTGAATCATGGTAAATAGTTCGTTTTTATCATCCAGTTCACATGCATCGAGATCTACCATTTCGGTATTGCAATTGCTTTTGAATTTACCGTTTACATCATATACATAGGCAATACCACCGCTCATACCGGCAGCGAAATTTCGCCCGGTATCGCCGAGTATCACCACCACGCCACCCGTCATGTATTCGCAGCCATGATCGCCCACGCCTTCCACCACTACATGTGCGCCTGAATTGCGAACGCCAAAACGTTCGCCGGCTTTGCCTCTGATGAAGGCATCACCGCTGGTTGCGCCGTAGAAAGCCACATTACCAATAATGCTGTTTTCTTCAGGCACAAAAGAGGCACGTTTGGAAGGATAGATAATCAGCCTTGCGCCACTCAGTCCTTTACCGAAGTAGTCATTTGCATCGCCTTCGAGTTCCAGTGTTACACCTTTTGTATTAAAGGCGCCAAAACTCTGACCAGCCGTGCCGGTAAATTTGAAATGAATAGTATCATCAGGTAATCCGGTTCCTTTATAGATCTTTGTTATTTCATTTGATAATACTGTGCCCGCAGTCCGGTCTGTATTGATGATAGGGAAACTTGCTTTTATTTTTTCTTTATGCTCCAGTGCAGGTTTAGCTGCTTCCAGAAGTTTCCAGTCAAGAATATCTGCCATGCCATGATCCTGCTCTTCGGCGCAGTAAAGACCGGTGTAGAGCGATGCAGGTTCTTTGTACAAAATGGGAGATAGGTCCAGTTTGCTGTATTTCCAGTGGCTGATATTATCACGTACTTCAAGATTTTCTACCTGACCAATCATTTCATTGACGGTACGATAGCCCAGTTCTGCCATTACTTCGCGCAGCTCCTGTACCATAAAACGGAAGAAGTTTACAACATGATCAGCAGCGCCTGTAAAACGCTTGCGCAGATCGGGGTCCTGTGTGGCTACGCCAACAGGGCAGGTGTTGAGATGGCATTTGCGCATCAGGATACAACCTTCTACTACCAATGCTGCAGTGGCGATGCCCCATTCTTCTGCGCCGAGTAACGCGGCGATGGCAATATCGCGGCCTGTTTTCATCTGGCCATCTGCCTGTACAACCACACGGCTGCGCAGTTTATTTTTTACAAGTGTCTGATGGGTTTCTGCCAAACCGAGTTCCCAGGGCAATCCTGCATGACGGATAGAGGAAATGGGAGAGGCGCCTGTACCACCATCATATCCGGCAATCAGTACTACATCGGCTTTGGCTTTGGCAACACCAGCTGCAATTGTGCCTACTCCGGCTTTACTTACCAGCTTCACGCTGATACGCGCTTTGCGATTGGCATTTTTCAGGTCGAAGATTAACTGGGCCAGGTCTTCGATAGAGTAAATGTCGTGGTGCGGAGGGGGAGAGATCAATCCCACGCCGGGCGTAGAGTGTCTTGTTTTACCTATCCAGTCATCTACCTTATGACCCGGCAACTGACCACCTTCACCGGGTTTGGCTCCCTGCGCCATTTTGATCTGCAGTTCATCTGCCTCGGTGAGGTAAAGGCTTGTTACACCAAAGCGGGCACTGGCAACCTGTTTGATAGCGCTCCGCATACTGTCACCATTCGGCATGGGGTCGTAGCGGCGCTCATCTTCTCCTCCTTCGCCGGTATTGCTTTTGGCGCCAAGACGGTTCATGGCGATTGCCAGTGTGGTATGTGCTTCCCAGGAGATAGAGCCAAAGCTCATAGCGCCTGTGGCAAAACGCCTGTAAATATTTTCTGCTGGTTCCACCTCATCGATGCTGATAGAAGGACGAAGTTTGCGGAAGCGAAACAGGCTGCGGAGTGTGCAGGCTTTTTCGCCCTGCTCATTTACCAGGCGACTGTATTTCTTAAATGTGGCGTAGTCGTTGGTGCGTGTGGCATGCTGCAGCAGGTGAATAGTCTGTGGATTGAACAGGTGAAATTCGCCTTTGCGTTTCCACTGGTATACACCACCAACGGGCAGTCGGTCAACCGGCACATCTTTTTTACTGAAAGCGAAATAATGTTTAGCCAGGGCTTCTTTGGCTATTTCATCGAGCCCCATTCCTTCTATGCGGGAAGTAGCACCGGTAAAATATTTTTCTACTACTTCGTGGTTGATGCCGAGGATTTCAAAGATCTGCGCACCCTGGTAAGATTGCAGGGTAGAGATGCCCATTTTGGAGAATACTTTCAGCAGACCTTCATTAACGGCCTTAATATAATTTTTCTTGAGTTCATCTTCTGTAAGCGGCGTTTGCAGTTTGCCGGTTTCTTTCATATCGCGAATGCTCGACAGCGCCAGGTAAGGATTGATGGCTGTGGCACCAAAAGCGATAAGACAGGCAAAATGATGTACTTCCCATGCATCACCGGCTTCAACGATCACACCCACCTGACCGCGCATGCCTTTACGAATAAGATGGTGATGAATAGCAGATACGGCCAGCAAACTGGGAATAGGTGCGTGATCGGAATCAATGGCACGGTCCTGCAGAATCAGCACTTTAAAGCCATCTTCTACAGCATCTACTGCGTAGCGGCAAATACGATCGAGCGCTGATTTCAATGCGCCGGGTTTGCCATTGGCACGGAAATAACATTGCAGCGTTTTTGCCTGGAACAGTCCTGTATCGATACTGCGAATTTTTTCCAGCTCGTAATTGGTAAGCACTGGTTGTTTCAATGCTACACTATGACAGGTAAGCGGATCTTCTACCAGCAGGTTGCCGTTGTTGCCCGCAAAGCTGGCCAGTGACATAACCAGCCTTTCACGTATGGGATCGATAGGTGGGTTGGTTACCTGTGCAAAAAGTTGTTTGAAATAAGAGCTGAGATGCTGCGGCTGATCGCTCAATATCGCAAGAGGTGTATCGCAACCCATGGAGCCGATTGGTTCTTTTCCATCCACCGCCATGGGCGCTATGATCTGATCGAGGTCTTCGGTAGAGTAGCCAAAGGCTTTCTGGTATTTGAATACCTGGTCATGTCCCAGGTGAGTGAACGTGATACGCGGTTCGGGTAATTCTTCGAGACGGATCTTGTATTTATTGAGCCATTCTGCGTAGGGCTTTTGAGAGCAGATTCGTTGTTTCAGTTCTTCATCGCTGATGATGCGTCCCTGTTCCATGTCTACTACAAACATTTTGCCCGGCTGCAGGCGTCCTTTTTCCACGATAAGTGACTGGTCTACCGGCAGGGCACCTGTTTCGGATGCCATGATCACACGATCGTCTTTTGTTACGCAATAGCGTGAAGGGCGAAGGCCGTTGCGGTCGAGAGTAGCGCCAATGATTTTACCATCGGTAAATGATATGGAGGCTGGACCATCCCAGGGTTCCATAAAGGCGGAGTGAAATTCATAGAACGCTTTTTTTACGGGGTCCATCTGATCGTTACCATCCCATGCTTCGGGAATCAGCATCATCATTACATGTGGCAGACTGCGGCCTGTCATAGCCAGCAGTTCAATCATATTGTCGAGGCAGGCGCTGTCTGATTGTCCGTTGCTGACAACAGGCAGCAGCATTTCCATCTCTTCTTTGCTGAAGTAGGGGGAAGTGAAATTCTTTTCGCTTGTCTTCAGCCAGTTGAGGTTACCCTGCAGGGTATTGATCTCACCGTTGTGTGCGATGAAGCGAAATGGCTGTGCCAGTTTCCACGAAGGAAAGGTATTGGTGGCAAAACGGGAGTGTACGAGGCCGAAGGCACTTACCATCCGTTTATTGCTGAGATCCGGGAAGTAACGGCGTACCTGTTTGCTGGTAAGCTGTCCTTTGTATACGATTGTTTTATACGACAATGATGCCAGGTAAAATCCTATTTCATCCTGACGTACTGTATTGCGAATGGTGTTGCTGGCATAATTGCGCAGCACAAACAGTTTGCGTTCAAAATCGTCGGGATTGGAGATATGGTCGGGGCAGGCAATGAATACCTGTTCCATTTCGGGTTCTACACTCAGGGCAGTGGGGCCGATGTCGTGTGTGTTAACGGGCACTTTGCGGTAAGCCAGAATTTCGAGGCCCATTTTTTCGGCTGCGCGGTTAAATATGTCGCGGCATTCTTCGCGCAGGCGTATCTCTTTCGGAAAAAAGATCATACCTACTCCGTACTTGCCGTAGGCGGGCAGGTGTACGCCCAGCTTAATACATTCGTCAAAGAAAAACTCATGTGGGATCTGGATCATGATACCGGCACCGTCGCCTGTATTTTCTTCACAACCGCAGGCACCGCGGTGTTCCATATTTTCCAGTACGGTCAGCGCGTCTGAAATGTTCTGATGCGATTTGCCTCCTTTGATGTTGGCTACAAATCCGATACCGCAGGCATCATGTTCAAATGAGGGATGGTACAAACCAGTATTGCTTGCCATGGGCAATGATATTGTTTTAGATAAATTATAATAAAATTCAGCCTTGGCTGAACATATAGCAAGCAAACGACCTAAATTACTAAATTTTCTTCAGAGGAATGGACGTTTTACACAGGTTTTTTCCACAGAAAATGTTATTCGTACAATCGTTAGTGCCGTATTATACGAGATAGCCGAACAGGGTATCGTTTTTATTGAGTTCTGTGTACTGAATCTGGTGTAGCTGCAGTTTATGGATGAGTTCTTCATAGTCCTGTTTTGACTGAAGTTCTATACCTACCAATGCGGGACCATTTTCCTTATTGGTTTTCTGCATGTATTCGAAGCGGGTAATATCGTCGTTGGGGCCCAGTACGTGATTTACAAATTCTTTGAGTGCACCCGGGCGTTGGGCGAAGCTGATGAGGAAGTAGTGTTTGAGTCCTTCATACTGTAGGCTGCGTTCCTTTATTTCCTGCATGCGGTCGATATCATTGTTGCTGCCGCTCACGATGCAGACTACATTTTTTCCTTTGATTTGTGCGGCATAATCGTCGAGCGCGGCTATTGACATGGCGCCGGCAGGTTCTACCACAATGGCGTCTTCGTTATAGAGGCGCAGTATGGTGGTGCAGATTTTTCCTTCGGGTACCAGGCGTATATCGTCGAGTACTTCGCGGCAGATGCTGAAGGTAATATCGCCGATGCGTTTTACGGCAGCACCATCTACAAAGCGGTCGATAGAAGGAAGAGTAACGGGTTGGCCTTCGCGCAGGGCTGCCTGCATGGAGGGGGCGCCTTCGGGTTCGAGACCAACGATCTTTGTATGGGGAGAATACTGGCGGAAGTAGCTGCCAACACCGGAGCAAAGGCCACCACCACCAATGGGAATAAAAATAAAGTCTACCTGTGGCTGATCTTCCAGTATTTCGATGCCAACAGTAGCCTGGCCTTCAATGATACGATAATCATCAAAGGGGGGAATAAAAGTCATGCCATTAGCTGCTGTGAATTCGCGAGCGGCCTGCGCACAGTCATCGAATGTATCGCCTACCAGGCGCACTTCTATAAAGTCTTCACCAAACATGCGGGTTTGATGAATTTTCTGATTGGGTGTAATGACGGGCATAAATACAACGCCTTTCACACCCAGTTTGCGGCAGCTGAAAGCAAAGCCCTGTGCATGGTTGCCAGCACTGGCGCATACAACACCTTTTTGCAGCTGATCGTGTGGTAGTGCGCTCATCATATTAAACGCGCCGCGCAATTTGTAGGAGCGTACAGCCTGCAGATCTTCTCTTTTCAAATACACATTGCACTGGTATTTGCGGGAGAGATTGGCATTCCACTGCAGGGGAGTGCGGATAACAACGGGTTGCAGGCGTGCCACGGCTTCTGCATAATGAAGCCGTCCGCTCCAGCTTCTTCCGGTAGCGGAAGAAGCTGAGGCGGGGGCCAAGACGTCACTTACTGCAACAGGGTCCATGATATACTACGTATTAAAGAATAATTATCCTACTGATTCTGTTTTGAGTGCCTGCTCACGAAAAACGCTTTTAGTGCTTGGTTCTTCGATGCTTGGTACTGGAGCTGCCTGGTTTTCGGGACGCAGACTGCGAACTGTTTTACCAGCCTGCCACATTTCGCTTTCGCGCAATTCTTTCAGTTCTGCTTCCAGTTTTTCACGGTAGTCGGGCTGTGAGTTGCTGTCGATAGAGCGTTGTGACTCTTTACCGGACGCTACGCTTTCATACAGTTCTTTAAATACAGGTGCAGTTGCATCGCGGAATTTTTTCCACCAGTCAAGCGCACCACGCTGAGCTGTGGTAGAACAGTTGGCATACATCCAGTCCATACCGTTTTCAGCAACCAGAGGCATGAGTGATTGTGTGAGTTCCTCTACTGTTTCATTGAATGCTTCGCTGGGTGTGTGACCTTTATCGCGCAGTACCTGGTACTGTGCAGCGAAGATTCCCTGAATGGCTCCCATAAGTGTGCCGCGCTCGCCGGTAAGATCGCTGTATACTTCTTTTTTGAAATCTGTCTCGAAGAGGTAACCACTGCCTACTGCAATACCCAGGGCAATCACGCGCTCGGCAGCACGGCCGGTAGCATCCTGGAAGATGGCATAAGAACTGTTGAGGCCACGGCCCTGCAGGAACATACGGCGCAGCGAAGTACCACTTCCTTTAGGGGCAACCAGAAATACGTCTACGTCTTTGGGAGGTACGATACCTGTTTGCTCGTTGAAGGTGATGCCAAAGCCATGAGAGAAGTAGAGGGCCTTACCGGGAGTAAGATGTTTTTTTACGGTGGGCCAGAGCGCAATCTGCGCAGCATCGCTCAGCAGATAGCAAATGATGGTGCCCTTTTGCAGAGCTTCTTCAATTTCGAAAAGCGTTTCGCCGGGTACAAAACCGTCACGGATCGCTTTATCCCAGGTTTTTGAATTTTTGCGCTGACCTACGATTACATTGATACCATTATCTTTTTGATTCAATGCCTGACCAGGTCCCTGTACGCCATAACCAATTACGGCAACCGTTTCATTTTTCAATACCTGCTGGGCTTTGCTGAGTGGGAATTCTTCGCGTGTGATTACATTCTCCTCAACACCGCCGAAATTTAATTTTGCCATTTTGCTAAGTTTTAAAGTTGTATAAGTCTGTTTGTTGTTGGCGAATCGCCGCTTGCCTGGCGATTCTTATGGGTTACATGGAAAATACCTTTTCATTTTCGTTCAGGAATTCATTTTCGATAGCGTCTTCGCCTGGTTCGCGGTATTCGAATTCCTTCAGTTTTTCGTGGAAGCCATCGCTGCTTTTGATGATTGCGACGCGGCCGCTGCGTACAAACTCTATAAGTCCATACGGCTCCAGCACTTTAATGAGATTGTCTGTTTCTTCACGATGGCCGGCTACTTCAAATACGGTGTAGTCTTTGCGGATCACTACCGCCTTCGCGCCATGCTCACGCAGCAGACGTTCTACTTTTACTTCCGCTGCAATGATATCTGTAGGCACTTTGTAGAGGGCCAGCTCCTGCCATACAATTTCTTCCTGGGTGTTATAATAGGCTTTCAGTACCTCTACCTGTTTTTCAATCTGCCGGCAGAGTTTACGAACCACATCCTCGGTTTCATTGATTACAATAGTAAAGCGATGTACGCTTTCTACTTCGGAAGGAGAGGTGTTGAGGCTTTCAATATTGATCTTGCGGCGCGAAAAAATGATCGCGATGCGGTTGAGCAAACCGATCTGATTTTCGGTATAAACGGTTATGGTATATTCCTGTTTCATGATAAATGCTGTTGAATTGATAATGAAAAGTTTTTTTATACTTCCTCCCTGCATAAAACGATTTCGGCTACGCCACGCCCCTGGGGTACCATAGGAAATACATTGTTTTCTTTTCCTACCATTACTTCGAGGAGAAAACTTTCATCGTGTTCCAGCATTTCTTTCAATGCCTGCTTAAAGTCAGCACGCTGGTTGATACTCTTACCGGCAATTCCGAAACCTTTCGCCACCTGTACAAAGTCAGGGCTGGTGATATTCACAAACGAATAGCGGTGCTGATGGAAGAGCTCCTGCCACTGACGAACCATGCCCAGAAACTGATTGTTGAGAATCAGGATTTTTACTTTGGGTTTAAACTGCATGATCGTACCCAGTTCCTGCAGCGTCATCTGAAAACCGCCGTCGCCGATGATGGCTACTGTATGTCTGGACGGATCGCCATAGGCGGCGCCGATTGCAGCAGGCAATGCAAATCCCATTGTGCCCAGTCCGCCGCTGGTGACATTGCTGCGGGTGCCGTTCATTTGTGCATACCGGCAGGCTACCATCTGGTGCTGACCCACATCTGTTACGATAATGGCATCGCCATTGGTAAGTTCATTGAGCTCGCGGATTACCTCACCCATAGTCATTACATCGCTGGTCGGGTTCAGTTCTTCTTTGATGACTTTTTCTTCTTCGCGTTGCTGGCAGTCACGAAAACGCTGCAGCCATTGGGGATATACTCTTTGTTCAATCAGTTCGGTCAGCAGGGGGAGTGTTTCTTTACAGTCGCCCCATACCGGCACGGTAGATTTTACATTTTTATCTATTTCAGCAGGGTCAATGTCGAGATGTACTACCCTGGCCTGTTTGGCATATTTATCCAGCCGGCCGGTTACCCGGTCATCAAAGCGCATACCTATTGCAATCAGTACATCGCATTCATTGGTGAGCAGATTGGGACCATAGTTGCCATGCATGCCCAGCATACCCACACCCAGCGGATGGTCGGTTGGCAGGGCGCTCATGCCCATAATGGTCCATGCAGCGGGAATGCCGGATTTTTCAATAAATTTTTTAAACTCTTTTTCTGCCTTGCCCAGTATCACGCCCTGACCAAAGATCACGAAGGGGCGTTCAGCGTTATTGATAAGACGGGCGGCTTCTTCCACATATTCTTTGCGTACTATAGGTTTGGGACGGTAGCTGCGTATATGCTCACATTTTTCATAACCGGCATAGTCAAATAATTGCAGCTGGGCATTTTTTGTAATATCGATTACTACCGGACCGGGTCTGCCACTGCGGGCAATATAAAATGCCCTGGCGAGCACCGCAGGAATTTCATTGGCATCTGTTACCTGGTAGTTCCATTTGGTAACGGGTGTGGTAATGTTGATTACATCTGTTTCCTGGAATGCATCTGTACCCAGGAGGTGTGCAAACACCTGGCCGGTGACACACACCACGGGTGTGGAATCGATCATGGCATCGGCAAGGCCGGTGACGAGGTTTGTAGCGCCGGGACCACTGGTGGCAAATACCACACCCACCCGGCCCGACACGCGGGCAAAACCCTGTGCTGCATGAATAGCACCCTGCTCATGACGAACGAGTATATGATTCAACCGGTCGTTGTAATCATACAGTGCATCATAGATGGGCATGATGGCTCCGCCAGGATACCCGAAAATGGTATCGACCTTTTCTGCCAGCAGTGCTTTCAGTACAGCTTCGCTGCCCGAAATCTGTGTAGTTGTAGCAGGTGTGGCGGTGGTTGTTTCTTTTTTTAACTCCAGCGTTTGCATATCTGTTTATTTAACTAAGCTTCATCGGTTACGCAACCTTGTGAAGCATCTTTTACCTGTTTGGCGTATTTATAAAGAATTCCTTTTTTTACTTTCAGTTCGGGCTGTTGCCAGGCTGCACGGCGGCGGCTGATTTCTTCTTCACTGACCTTTAGTTCCAGCTTGTTGTTTACGGCATCAATCTCAATGGGGTCATCGTCCTGTACCAGGGCCAGCAGGCCTCCGTCAAATGCTTCCGGGGTAATATGTCCTACTACAAAACCGTGCGTGCCGCCGCTGAAACGACCGTCTGTGATAAGGGCTACTGATTTGCCCAGTCCTGCGCCGATGATGGCAGAGGTAGGCTTCAGCATTTCGGGCATACCCGGCGCTCCTTTTGGACCCACATGACGGATTACAACTACATCGCCGGGTTTGATCTTACCTGAGTTGATGCCATTAATAAGCTCAAATTCGCCATCAAATACACGGGCGGGTCCTGCAAAAAGCTCGCCTTCTTTACCGCTGATCTTGGCTACCGAACCTTTTTCGGCAAGGTTGCCATAGAGTATCTGCAGGTGGCCTGTTTTTTTGACAGGCTGCTCAAGCGGATAGATGATTTTTTGGGTGTCGAAATCGAGATCAGGAACTGAGGCAAGATTTTCGGCAACTGTTTGACCGGTTACTGTCAGGCAATCGCCGTGCAGCAGGCCTTTGCTGAGCAGGTATTTCATAACTGCAGGCACACCGCCATGCTGGTGTAAATCCTGCATCAGGTATTTACCTGATGGTTTGAAATCTGCCAGTACGGGAATGCGGTCGCTGATCTGCTGAAAGTCGTCCTGTGTCAGTGGCACATTTACACTTCTGGCCATAGCGATCAGATGCAGTACAGCATTGGTGCTGCCGCCCAAAACCATAATCACGGTAATAGCATTTTCAAACGCTTTACGTGTCATGATATCAGAAGGCTTAATATCTTTTTCGAGCAGCAGGCGGATAGCTTTGCCGGCTGCAGCACATTCTTCTTGCTTTTCCGTACTCAATGCAGGATTTGAAGATGAGAAGGGGAGGCTCATGCCGAGTGCTTCGATAGCAGCAGCCATTGTATTGGCGGTGTACATACCTCCACAGGCACCTGCTCCGGGGCAACTGTTCATCACTATGCCTTTGAAATCTGCCTCATCGAGTTGACCGGCCAGTTTTTGTCCGAGTGCTTCGAACGCACTCACGATATTCAGATCCTGTCCTTTGTAATGACCGGGTGCAATAGTACCGCCGTATACCATCAGTGAAGGACGATTGAGGCGCCCCATGGCGATCAGGCTACCGGGCATATTTTTATCACAGCCGGGGATTGTAATTACACCATCATAATACTGTGCACCGCAAACAGCTTCAATTGAGTCGGCAATTACATCGCGGCTCACGAGTGAGTAACGCATACCTTCTGTTCCGTTGCTGATACCATCGCTTACGCCAATGGTGTTGAAGATGAGACCTACGAGATCATTATCCCATACGGATTGCTTCACAACGCGGGCCAGATCGTTGAGATGCATATTGCAGGTATTGCCATCGTAACCCATACTTACTACGCCTACCTGCGCTTTTTTCAAATCTTCGTCGGTAAGACCAATGCCATAGAGCATGGCCTGGGCTGCGGGCTGTGTCGGATCCTGCGTGATGGTCTTGCTGTATTTGTTCAGTTCGTTCATACGGTTTGCAAAGAGGTTTTGTAAGAAGTTTCTCGAATGGTGGCCTGATACGCATCCTGTATCTGTCGGGATATGGTCTCAGTCCATGGTTTGGTAAATTGTATATCGTCAACAGATGCAATACCGATTACTTCTGCAGCAGTACCACAGAAGAAAGCTGCATCTGCTGCTTTCAATTCTTCGGGTGAGCATTTTTTCTCTTCTACCGGAATACCGGCCTGTTCGCACAATTCGGTTACAGTGGCACGTGTAATGCCTGCGAGGATATGCCCGGGAGCGGGAGTGAAAAGTTTGCCATCTTTTTCGAAGAAAATATTGGCTCCGGGGGCTTCGGCGATGAAGCCATCCATGTCGAGTAAAAGCGCTTCATCATATCCGCGGGCTTTTGCGTCCTGGCTGGCCAGTATTGAGTTTACATAATGACCACCAGCCTTGGCATGAATATGAAAACCTTTAGGGTTGGGGCGCTGATACGAAGATGTACCTACCCGCAACAAGCGTTCACCGAGGAAGGGTTGCATTTCCCATGCCTGTATAGCAAGATGAGAGACTTCATTGCGCACAAAAGACATGTTGGCCGGCGCGTAAACTATCGGCCGGATATATGCATCTGCGAGGTCATTGGCTTCCAGTACGGCATACGTAGCATCAATCATTTCGCTGACGGTCCAGGTGCAGGGCATGTTGAGTGCTGCGGCAGAAGCCAGCAGTCGTTCATAATGTGCTACTGCCTTAAAGATACGTGTAGCGCCGTCAGCAGTTTTATAGGATCGAATGCCTTCAAATACTGAGTAGCCGTAATGAAGTGACTGGCTATAAAGGTCAATACGGGCTTCGCTGGCATTTACCAGTTGGCCGTCGAGCCAGAGTTTAGTATGTTCTGAATAATAAGGCATGTTGAATACATTTCTGTTTGTCAACAGCAAGCACCTGTACGTAAGCAGCGGGTATAAAAACAAAAAACCCGCCTTTTTGGAGGCGGGTTGCTGTATTTTGAATCAGTTGTTTACATACATGTACCACCTCCGTGCGTTGCAGGAATAATAATCACCACCACAATAATAATCGCAGCTATTAAACCAGTGATTGTATGTTTCTTTCCTGAATGCATGAAGCGTGTCTGTTCTGTAAATATACGCCCGCCACATCAATAAAAGAACTTAGCATAGCTTTTTTTTGAAAAAAAATCCGTAATCAGCTATAAAAACGGATGATCGTACATATATGTAAGATCAAATGATCGTTGACTTACGCAGCTCAATATTCTCCTGTTTAACAGAGCCTGGAATCTTTCCGCTTACATAATCGCTGATGAGTTCACCAATGGTGTTGGTGAAATAGAAGTTAACCGGATCAATATCTTTTGTAACGAATCCGTTCTGCAAAGTCCAGTTAACGGCTTCGCGGACCAGGTTAGCTTCTTCTGCGAGTTCAAAGTGGTCGAGCAGCATGGCAGCAGAGAGGATAGATCCAAGCGGATTGGCAATATCTTTTCCCGCTGCCTGCGGATATGAGCCATGAATGGGTTCAAACAATGCAGCGCCGGTGCCAACGGAAGCAGATGGGAGTAACCCCAGCGAACCGCTGATTACACTGGCTTCATCGCTGATAATATCGCCAAACATATTTTCAGTAAGTACTACATCAAATTGACGTGGATTGAGAATAATCTGCATGGCCGCATTATCTACGAAGAGGAAATCCAGTTCTACATCCGGATAGTCAGCTGCAATTTCTTTTACAACTTTTCTCCATAGTCTGGACGTTTCCAGTACGTTGGCTTTATCAACAAGTGTGAGTTTTTTGCGGCGTTTTCGGGCTGCCTGAAATGCCAGTTGTGTAATGCGCGTAATTTCATCGGCACTGTATACACAGTCATCGGATGCCTGGGTACCATCTGCACTCAATTCTTTTTTACCAAAATAAATACCACCGGTCAGTTCACGATAAATTATAAAATCAACGCCTTCGAGGTTTTTTGCTTTCAAGGGCGACAGATGCTGAAGTGCAGGGTAAGTAGTAACCGGGCGGATGTTGGCAAAAAGCTGAAGCGATTTGCGTAGTTTCAGCAACCCCTGTTCCGGGCGTACTTTGGCAGTAGGATCGTTATCGTATCTGGGGTGACCTATAGCTCCGAATAAAATAGCATCGCCTGAAAGGCATATTTCCAGTGTTTTGTCAGGAAGCGGCTCCCCTGTTTTGTCAATTGCGTCTGCGCCCATCAGCGCATATTCATATTCAAACTGGTGATTGAATGATTCTGCTATGGCATTAAGCACGCGGATTGACTGGCGGGTCACTTCCGGGCCGATTCCATCTCCTTCTATTACTACTATTTTCTTTTTCATCGTGAGGCTTTGTTTAGGCGGTACGGTTGTATATCAGGCTTTTTCTGTTTGTGATTCAAATTCTTCTATCTCCGGTTTGATGCTGAGAAGAAAATCAATATCATCGTATCCGTTGACCAGGCATGTTTTTTTATAACTGTTTATTTCAAAGGGCTGCGAGTTGCCGCTCCCGGCAATACTGATAGTCTGATCAGGAATATCCACTACTATTTCCGTAGCGGGGTTGGCTTCGATGGCGGCAAATAACTGCTGCAGGTATTCTTCGCTTACGGTCACTGGCAGCAGAAAGTTGTTGAGGGCATTATTCTTAAAGATATCTGCAAAGAAGCTCGATACAACTACATCAAAGCCGGCGTCTTTGATTGCCCAGGCTGCGTGCTCACGGCTGGAGCCGCAACCGAAATTTTTGGCAGCCACCAGCACTTTACCGCTGTAGCGGGGATTATTGAGTACAAAATCAGCTTTGGGTTTGCTTTCATCGTCATTCTCATAACGCCAGTCGCGAAACAGGTTTTTACCAAATCCATCGCGGCTGGTAGCTTTCAGAAAGCGGGCTGGAATGATCTGATCTGTGTCTACATTTTCTATGTTAAGCGGCACAGCTGATGAGGTTATTATATTGATCTGTTTGCTCATGATGTCTGATTAGTTGCTTTTGTAATAATCGCGGATATCGCCTACTTCGCCAGTGATGGCAGCTACGGCTGCGGTGAGCGGGCTGGCCAGGAAAGTGCGCGCATTAGGGCCCTGGCGTCCTTCGAAGTTTCTGTTGGAGGTAGAGATGCAATATTTGCCGGCGGGTATTTTATCTTCATTCATACCCAGGCAGGCCGAGCAGCCGGGCTGGCGCAGCATAAAACCTGCTTCGGCAAATACTTTATCGATACCTTCTTCGATGGCCTGTTTTTCTACCTGCTTACTACCAGGAACAACCCATACTTCTACATTGTCGGCTTTTTGTTTTCCTTTTACGAAACTGGCCACCATGCGCAGATCTTCTATGCGTGAGTTGGTACAACTGCCGATAAACACATAGTCAACTTTACGGCCTTTAATAGGAGCGCCGGGCTGGAGTCCCATATAAGCGAGTGATTTTTCGAACGACACTTTTTCGCGGTCTTCCACTTCATTGAGCGCAGGTACATGGCCGCTTACTCCAATGCCCATACCGGGATTGGTACCGTAGGTGATCATGGGCTCGATGTCTTCTGCACGGATATTGATCTCCTTATCGAATATTGCATCGGCATCAGAGAATAACGATTTCCAGTAGCGCAGGCTTTCATTCCAGTCTTCTCCCTGGGGAGCAAATGGACGTCCTTTCATGTACTCAATGGTAGTCGTATCAGGTGCAATCATGCCGCAGCGTGCGCCCATTTCAATACTCATATTGCAAATGGTCATACGGGCCTCCATGCTGAGAGCACGAATGGCACTTCCGGCAAACTCTACCGCATAACCTGTAGCGCCGCTGGCTGTAATAAGTGATAAAATATAGAGTACGATGTCTTTGCTGACAATACCTTCGTTGAGCGTACCTTCAATATTAATGCGCATCATTTTGGGGCGGCTTTGCAGCAGGCATTGCGTGGCCAATACCATTTCTACCTCGCTGGTGCCAATGCCAAAGGCAATGCTTCCAAATGCGCCATGTGTTGATGTGTGGCTGTCGCCGCATACGATAGTCATGCCGGGCTGGGTAAAACCAAGTTCAGGACCAATCACGTGTACGATACCCTGATAAGGATGTCCGAGTCCGTATAATTCTATACCGTGTTCGGCACAGTTTTTTTTCAGTGCTTCTACCTGGCGGCGGGAGAGTTCTTCTTTAATAGGCAGGTGCTGATCTAATGTGGGTACATTGTGATCGGCAGTAGCCACTACCTGTTGCGGGCGAAATACTTTGATGCCTCTTTTGTTGAGGCCATTAAATGCCTGCGGGCTTGTGACTTCGTGAATGAAATGCTTATCGATATACAATACGGATGGGCCGCCATCGATTGTTTTTACAACGTGGCGTTCCCAGATTTTTTCAAATAATGTTTTTCCTGCCATAATTTTTTTTGTCATCGGCTGCCGGTAAGGCAGTATGTAAAAACGTTGA
This sequence comes from Chitinophagaceae bacterium, assembly GCA_017998385.1. Classification (GTDB taxonomy): domain Bacteria; phylum Bacteroidota; class Bacteroidia; order Chitinophagales; family Chitinophagaceae; genus CAYMZZ01. Next base: position 16,913 of record JAGODE010000045.1, read on the forward strand.
TTTTATTCAGTTGCAGGCTCAGGCAGTGACTGCTACAGCCTGGTACTGAACAGCCAGTTCATGGAGGTCGGTATCTTCCACCTCTTTTTTGCTGTCGGCAACTTTCAGAAACTCTACGTACAGTACATCCACATCGTTGCGGTTGAACTGGTAGCCCAGCAGATGCAGGCGGTGTGCCAGTGCAGAGCGGCCGCTGCGGGCGGTAAGTACAATTTTTGAACCATCGGCACCTACTTCTTCCGGAGCAATGATTTCATAGGTAAGCGCATCTTTCAGGAAGCCATCCTGGTGGATGCCGGACGAGTGGGAGAAGGCGTTGCTGCCAACGATGGCTTTATTGGCCTGTACGGGCATACGCATAGTATCGGCTACGAGGCGGCTCAATGGATTGAGCTGCTTTGTATTGATACTGGTATGATAACCGAGCGTTTGCTGATGTTGTTTCAGAATCATTACCACTTCTTCGAGTGATGTGTTGCCTGCGCGCTCACCCAGGCCATTGATGGTACATTCGATCTGGCGTGCGCCATTGATAACGCCGGCGATGGAATTGGCTGTAGCCAGACCCAGATCATTGTGACAATGACAGCTGAGGATGGCTTTGTCTACATTGGGCACATTATTGATCAGGTAAGCGATTTTTTCGCCATACTGATGCGGAAGGCAGTAACCGGTAGTATCAGGGATATTGACAACGGTAGCACCGGCTTTGATAACCGCCTCCACTACGCGGGCCAGGTATTCATTATCGGTACGGCCGGCATCTTCTGCATAAAATTCCACATCGTCCACGAAGTTTTTAGCCCACTTTACACACTGAATGGCGCGCTGGAGGATCTCTTCGCGGGTGGAATTGAATTTTGACCTGATATGGTAATCGGACGTGCCGATACCAGTATGGATACGTGGGCGGCGGGCCGGCTTAAGGGCGGCTGCAGCTGTTTCAATATCTTTCTGAACGGCACGGCTAAGACCGCAAACGGTTGCATTTTTGATGACACGCGATATTTCAGAAACGGACTCAAAGTCGCCCGGCGAAGAAATAGGGAAACCCGCTTCGATAATATCGACACCCAGCTCTTCGAGCGCCAGGGCCAGTTCAATCTTTTCTTTGGTATTCAATTTGCAACCTGGCACCTGCTCGCCATCGCGGAGTGTGGTGTCGAAGATGTAGATTTTTCCGTCGGCCATAATTTATCAATATATTGGAGTTGATAAAAATGCAGGCTGCTTACTTTTGCTTGCTTGCTATTTAATGGAACCATAAACAACCTGCAGAACTAAATTAACCCCTGTGGAGGGGCGGGTAAAACCAAAATTGCCGGGGTTTTACACGGTTAAAAATGGCAAAAAACGCCTGAAACCCTTTACAGACAAGGGTTTCAAAATACAGGAATTACGATGCCCAACCGTTCTACAGATGCTTTGTTTCAACTGGTAAAGTCGCTGGAAAAGAGCGAAAAGCGCAATTTCAAGCTCTTTGTGAAGCGCAATTCAGCGTCTGATGACCTGAAGATCATCCAGCTTTTTGATGCACTCGACAAAATGGCTGACTACGATGAGGCCACTCTGCTGAAAAAGAACAAGGCTATCCGCAAACAGCAACTCTCCAATATGAAGGCTCACCTGTACAAACAGATACTGGCCAGCCTCCGTATTATAAAAGATGAAAATAATATTGATATCCAGCTGCACGAGCTGATGGACCATGCCCGTATTCTTTATAATAAAGGACTTTACCTGCAAACCCTCAAAGCGCTCAAGCAGTTTAAAGACCTGGCCCGGGCCAATAACCAGATCAGTTATCTGCAGCAGGCACTTTTCTTTGAAAAGAAAATAGAGGCCTTATACATTACCCGCAGTATGCAGCACCGGGCCGATGAACTGTGCCAGGAAGCGGATAATGTCAATAGCGCACTAACGGTAGTTAACCGGTTGTCTAATCTGTCACTTCAGTTATACAGCTGGTATATCCAGCATGGTCATGCGCGCAACGAAAAGGATATGCGCAGCATACAGGTTTTTTTTCAGATTAACCTGCCGCCGGAAACCGGCCGCCTCACCGGTTTTTATGAGCGGCTGTATCTCTATCAGAGCTATTGCTGGTATGCGTTTATCCGGCTTGACTTTCTCCAGTATTACCGGTATTGCCAGAAATGGGTAGACCTTTTTGATACCAATCCGGATATGCTGGCTGTTGAGACTGCCAGTTACATCAAAGCCATGCACAACCTGATGAGTGCCCACTTTGACCTGCTCAACGCTGATAAACTGGCGGGCGATATCCGGAAATTTGAGCAGTTTGCCCGCCACAAACTGGTGACACAAAACGATAATAACCGTATTCTTACCTATCAGTACCTGTATACAGCCCGCATTAATCTTTATTTTTTGCAGGGCACTTTTGAGAAGGGGCTTAAAATGGTACCTTTTCTAGAAGACATGCTGAAGGAATACGGCATCTACCTCGATACACACCGGGTACTGGTCTTTTATTATAAGATAGCCTGCCTCTATTTTGGCAGTGGCAATAACGAAAAGGCGATCGATTACCTCAACCGGATCATAAACCAGAAAGCGGACCTGCGTACCGATCTGCAGTGTTATGCCCGGCTGCTGCACCTCATAGCGCATTATGAACTCGGAAACTTTGATCTGCTGGAATACCTGATCAAATCAGTGTACCGCTATATGGCCAGGATGGAAAACCTGAGTAAGGTAGAGGATGAGATGTTTGCATTCCTTCGCCGGTCATTTCGTGTGGGGGCGCATGCCCTGACACCGGAGTTTGAAAAGCTGCTGGTTAAACTCAAAAAGTATGAAGGCAATCCGCTCGAATCCCGTGCCTTTGCCTATCTCGATGTAATCTCCTGGCTCGAAAGTAAAATCAATAAAGTGAATGTGCAGGATGTGATCAGAGAGAAATATGCGGAGCGGAAAAAGAAATAAGAAGGAATGTGCTAATGGGGGGAATGTGCTGATGTGCTAATGAAAGGAGATTGATTTGAAGATTTGATGAAGAAGTAATGTGCTGATGGGTGGAATGTGCTGATGTGCTAATGCATGTGAAGGCACCTTTAGACTTTTAAACCTTTAAACCTTTTTCCCCTCTGTGGATAATCTCGTTCAGTTTGTGAAATATTTTGGCTGGGTATAAACTTTTTCCGTCTTACTTTTGCGCAATTTGTTCAACCGAGCCAGGCGGCAAACCTGGTGCAAAAAACTTCATAACTGAATGACAGATAAACAATTACCCGCTGTACTCGTACTGGCCGATGGCACGGTGGCACACGGTAAAGCATTTGGCGCAATTGGTACCACCACTGGTGAAATTTGTTTTAATACAGGTATGACCGGATACCAGGAAGTCTTTACCGACCCCAGTTACTATGGTCAGATACTGATCATGAATACGGTACACGTGGGTAACTATGGAGTTAAAGAAGATGAGGTCGAGTCTGACAACGTGAAAATCCGTGGTCTTATTGGCCGTAACCTCGAGGACGGTTATTCCCGCAAACTGGCCAATGGGTCACTCGAAGAGTACCTGAAAGCCAACAATATTGTTTCTATTGAAGGCGTGGATACGCGTGCACTGGTAGCACATATCCGCACCAAAGGGGCTATGAACTGTATCATTTCTTCGGAGACCACCGATGTGGAAGCGCTGAAAGCCAGGCTGGCCCAGGTTCCGGACATGGATGGTCTGGAACTGGCTTCCCACGTAAGTACGACCGAGGCATATGAAATGGGTAATCCTGACTCGGATGTACGCATTGCTGTAATGGATTATGGGGTGAAACAGCATATCCTGCACTGTATGACAGACCGCGGGGCTTTTGTAAAAGTATTTCCGGCTAAGACGGCACTCGAAACGGTGAATGCATTCAAGCCGCATGGCTATTTTATTTCCAATGGTCCGGGCGATCCCTCTGCTATGGATTATGCAATTACAACGGTAAAAGAAATTCTGAAAGAAGAAAAACCTGTATTCGGTATTTGTCTCGGGCACCAGCTGCTGGCCCTGGCTAACGATATTCCTACTTTTAAAATGCATCATGGCCATCGCGGACTTAATCATCCGGTAAAAAACCTGGTGACCGGTCGTTCAGAGATCACCACGCAGAATCATGGTTTTGGTGTAGATCCGGAAGCTGTAAAGAAAGCGGATCATATTGAAGTAACCCATGTCAACCTCAACGATCAGTCTATCGAGGGTATAAGGGTAAAGGGCAAACCTGCATTTTCGGTGCAGTATCACCCCGAAAGCACCCCCGGACCTCATGACAGCCGTTACCTGTTTGATCAGTTTATTGAACTGATCAGGCAGCATACTAATTAAGCTTACTGACTGTTCCCGGACGATTTAAGGGTAGTCAGTAAAAATATATGGTACTATGTTTCCGGAATTGCAGACAAACAACTACTGGTTAAAAGAAATTCAAAGGGCTGATCAGCCCTTTGTTTATGAAGGGCTCAGCCATCCGGAGGTTATCCGCTACTATGGTGTTTGGTACGATACGCTGGAAGCAACTACCGGGCAGATGGATTTTTATGAGCGTGTATGGAAGGAGCAAACAGGCTGTTTCTGGAAAATAGTATCAAAGGGAAAAAATGAAGTAATGGGTATTTGCGGCATGAATGGTTACCTGCCACAACATGAGCGCGCCGAACTGGGCTACTGGCTGCTGCCGGCATATTGGGGAAAGGGAGTGATGCTGGAAGTGTTGCCGGTTGTTATAGCCCATCTGTTTGCTTACTGGAAACTACACCGGCTCGAAGCGGTGGTGGAAGAGGGGAATATTGCCAGCAGCCGCCTGGCAGAGAAACTGGGTTTTGTGTTTGAAGGTGTATTGCGTGATGCGGAAATCAAGAAAGGGAAAAGGGTCTCGTTGCGGATGTACAGTATGATGAAGAGTACAAAGGTATAAAGGTATAAAAGTTTAAAGGGGGCAGCAGACCACCGACCACTGAGCACCGACCACTAAAAAAGAATTATATTCGTTGCCATGAAAATTGCGATCATCAACGGGCCAAATCTGAACCTCCTGGGTAAACGGGAGCCCGGTATTTATGGCAATGAATCGTTTGAGGATTATTTGCAAAAGTTGAAAGCCAAATACCCTCAGGTACAGTTTTCTTATTTTCAGAGTAATATTGAAGGTGAGCTGATTGATGAACTGCAACGGAGAGGATTTGATACCGATGGTATAATCATGAATCCCGGTGGTTATACCCATACTTCTGTAGCGATAGGTGATGCCATTGCAGCTATCAAAGCGCCGGTAGTGGAAGTACATATCTCCAATGTACACGCCCGTGAAGAATTCAGGCATCTTTCTCATGTGAGTGCCAAAGCTGCAGGCAGCCTGATTGGTCTGGGCCTTAAGGGATATGACCTGGCAGTGGCCTATCTGCTGGAGCGCTAAAATCAAACTGTTTAGGAATAATTTTTGTGCTGATACAACCTGTATTTCTCTGGTAACAGGAATACCAAGAGCGGCATATTTACGTTTATGGAGTAAGCTGGTGTACGGTGTGTGAAACCGGCGGATAATAAAACTTTTATCATGCGTATCTTATTGATTGTTGTAGGTTTACTGTCCGGATATCTGGCTTCTGCACAATGGAAGGATTATATGATCAGTGTAAGGG
>JAGODE010000296.1 GCA_017998385.1 Chitinophagaceae bacterium
GGGTAAAGAAGCCATCAACAGCAGCCGTGTACCTGTATATGCCATGCCGCGGATGAAACATTTCCTGGAAACCAATGGTCCCTGGAACCAGTTGGTCACTACGGGCAATATCACGCTTCTGCCACTGGCCAACCAGGCTCCGATACAACTTACACCCGACCTGGCCGTCACTCCCCTGCAGGTACCACACCGCGACGAATACTCCGAAACCGTTGGATATATCATTGCAGGCCCTCAGAAAAAAGCGCTTTTTATTCCTGATATAGATAAATGGGAGAAATGGTCGCATTCAATTGCCGATGAAATCAGCAAGGTTGACTATGCATTTGTTGATGCTACCTTTTTTGATGCAACGGAAGTAAATAATCGCAACATCAGCGAGATACCACACCCCTTTGTAATCGAAAGCCTCTCCTTGTTCCACTCCCTGCCCGCTTCCGAAAAAAAGAAAATCCATTTCATTCATTTCAACCATACCAATCCACTACTGGACCCAGGAAGCAAGCAGGCAAGTGAAGTACAGGAAAAGGGCTTTGGTATCGCCCGCATGGGCGATGTATTTGACCTCTGAAGAGCCCTTCCCGTCCGTATTATTCATATTAAATCCAGGCACCTGTTCTTTCAAAAAATCGTATTCACTCTTGCGACCTATGCCTTTTACCCGGGCCCTTTTACCTTATGCCTTCAACCATATCTCCTTCTCCACTCCCGCTTCTTTCAAAAAAGTATTGTCATGCGACACCAGCACAACTGTACCACGGTATTCTTTTAACGCATTTGTCAGTATCTCTATATTCTGAATATCGAGGTTATTGGTAGGCTCATCCAGCATCAGCAGATCGGGCGCCTGCTGACTAAGTGTAAGACAACACAGAACCAGGCGCATTCGCTCGCCCCCGCTGAGCGAGGCACAGGATTTATCCCAGTATTGCGACGAAAACAAAAACCTGTTAAGCCTGATCTTTACTTCATGCTCCTGCAATGCAGCCGTATTAAATTGCTGCGCCTGCTCATATACGCCAAGCCGGTTATCGATCAGCGAATACTCCTGGTCAAGGTATACCGCTTTTACCGGCTGACGAACAACAGCGCCTTTACCAGGCGCTAATGTTCCAAGCATAATACGAATCAGCGTGGTTTTTCCACTCCCGTTCGCTCCACGAAGTACCACTTTGTCGCCGCTGTACAATTCTATATCAAGATCCGCTGACCAGAGCCATTCCTGATCATAACGATAGTTGATTTTCCGGGCACCGAATAAAAGTTTGCCCCTGGGAATTTGGGCATCGGCGAAACCAAATTTCATCTGATCGGTAACAGGCAATTCAGCGCGTAGCGATTGCAGGTCCTGATAAATACCGTCAATCTTTCCGGCATGTACATCCAGGATACGGGAAGTACTGTTCTCTGCTTTATTGCGCAGCGTATTCATCATAATACGGGCTACACCTGCCTTTTCCTGTTTTTGTTTGCCACGCGCATCCAGCCGTTGCTGTCGCTCCAGTGTCTCCTGTTCTTTTTCCCTGGCCTTACGCAGCGCCTTTTCCTGGTTCTTCACATCGCTATGCAGCGCTTCCTGCTCGAGTTGTTTTTGCGTTTTATAAAAACCATAATTACCGCCATAAGCAGTAATGCCGGTGGAAGATAGTTCGTAAACAGGGTTCAACAAGTCGAGCAGTTCACGGTCATGGCTCACTATTAGCAGCGTGCTGTTGCTTTGCGCAACAAAAGAATAAAGGAGCAATCTTCCCTCTGCATCTAAATGATTGCTGGGCTCATCCATGAGCACAAGAGCCGGTGTATGAATGCTGATACCGGCCAGTAATACCCGGGTCTTTTGTCCACCACTCAGGCTGGCCATAGATTGCTGCAGGTCAATACCCGTCAGTCGCCAGTACTGCAGCGCCTGTGCACAGCGCTCCTCGAGTATCCAGTCGTCATTGAGTATATCCATATTGGCCACCGTCACATGACCGCTTAATATTTCATGAAGGGCAGCCAGTTTTTTATCGACAGCCAGTGCCTGTGCTACCGTCAGGCGATTGTATTGTCCGTATAGCTGTGGCAGGTAAAAGGGTGATGCGGCGAGTTGAATTTTGCCGGCTGCCGGCTGTAATTCACCCGCTATAAGTTTTAGCAGGGTTGATTTACCCGATCCGTTGTTGCCGATCAATGCGGCATGGGCATGCGCTCCCACTGTAAATTGTAAGTCATTAAACAGCACATCCTTATTAGGATGTGCATACGTAAGATGTTGTATGCTGATCATGATGATTTCTTTCGGAGAAATAAAAAAGAGGCAGCTGCTCGGGCAGGCTGCTATCCGTATGTATGAAAGAAATCAGATTCTACATGAAGAGAAAGATGAGAAGCAAAGGTATGTATTTTCCGGCAATCATACAGAATAGCAAGTATAAAGGGGATAAAGGGTATAAAGAGTAAAAGGGGGTATCGCTTTAAACTCTTTAAACACTTTATACTCTTTAAACTTTTAAACTTTAAACTCTTTATACCCTTTATACTCTTTATACATCATGGATTAAATACCTTTAAAAAAAACTCCCTCATGACCGATCTCATTAAACTGATTGACTTCAACACCTGGGCCAACAGGCTCGTGGGCGAACGCATACTGCAATTACCGCAGGAATTATTTACCCAACACACCGGAGGCAGCTTTCCTTCGGTTAAAGCCACGATGCGGCATCTGCTCGATGCCGACTGGCGATGGCTGCATCGCTGGAAAGGCCAGGCTAAAGTGTCAATACCCGATCACTGGCAAACTGATGATGCGGCAAGCCTGATGCAACTATGGACTCCGGTGCAGGAACAAATGAAACCGGCCATTCTCAACTGGCATTCTCTTGGACTGGAACAGGTGGCCATCATTACCCAAAACAATCTATCGCTTAACATGAGCCTGGCCGATAGTGTATTTCATACCGTTAATCATGGCAGCTACCATCGCGGACAACTCATCAATATGCTCCGCATACTTGGACAGGAAGCCGTTCAGACGGATTACCTGATTTATTGCATGGAGAACAGTTAATGGTGACCAGTGGTCGGTGGTCAGCGAATAGTCGACAGTTGTACACGCAGAAAACAGGAACAGTTTTATTTAATCTGTGCAGCCTATACTTTTAATGGCTCACAAACTTCAGTCCCACAATTGAACCTACCAATGTAAAAATGAAGAACAAACGCCAGAAGCTGGCTGGTTCTTTAAAAAAGAATATACCCAGCAACACGGTACCCACAGCTCCTATGCCGGTCCATACCGCATAGGCCGTTCCCATAGGCAGGGTCTCTGTAGCTTTAATAAGCAGGTACATACTTACGATCAGCGCAAATCCAAAGCCTGCATACCATCCATACATACTGGTGCCGCTTTCGGCTGCCCGGGCTTTACTCAGACAAAAGGTAAAACCTACTTCAAATAATCCCGCCAGTATCAGCAATAGCCAGTTCATAAAAGTTAGTTATAAGTTATAGGTTTTAAGTTTTAGGTTTATTACCCTTTAACTATCCACTGTCAACTGTTCACTGTCAACTCACCCAGTCTTCGCGGCGTATTTCGTAGCGGAAATTCTGGCGTGGTTCAGTTCCATAATAGGCTACGGCCTCCTCGCCTGTTTTTACCGCGCCTAACCGGCCAATAGCGATTTGTGAACGAAGGTTGCTGGCGCCAATATGAAAGTAAACCTTATCTACATACTGAAATATATAATCGAGCATTAGTTTTTTGACAGAAAGATTGATGCCCGTACCCCAGAAGCGGGTTGCATAAAAAGTATACCCGATAAAAATACTGTTATCACTTTCGTTGTAATCATAAAAACGGGTGCAGCCTGCTGCTTTACCGGTGGCTCCATCAATTACCCGAAAGGCGCCACCACTTTTCATGGCCCCTTCAAAAAACAGTCGAAAAACCTCCTCTTTCCACCGGTCATTATTAGGATGCTGTTCCCATACTTTAGGGTCGGCTGCCAGGGCATAGAGCCCGGCAAAATCAGCTTCGCGCAATGGTTCAAGAGCTGCTTTTTCGCTGGCCAGGGAGGGCTGTATCGAGAAATTCATTTTATATCAAAACTGATTGAAAAATAGGCACTCAGAAAGCACTGAAAACATTTTTCACATACTCAATTTGCTGATCTACAGGGCATTGCCAAACACCCTTGAATCACTTAGCAAATATATGATAATCAATCAAATAAGAGATTAACTAAAAATTCCCGGTAAAATAATACCGGGTTCGGGCGGGATAATTGCCTTTTCGTAATTTTACAGCCTCACTACACCCATCAAATTCCCCCATCAGCAGCTGCTTACATGACCCGCGAGGTAAACACCGGTACTATGGTTGTCGGCTTACTTAACGGAATGGAGACAGAAGACCACTGAATAAACACAAAATAAAGGGAGGAGTTATGTACACGTATGATTTGCTGGAAAACGGATGCTATTATCTGGTGAGGGAAGCCGAAGGTTCACCTATTTCCCTGATCAAAGTAGCGGTGGAAACAGATCACTGTTTGTTTGTGCAACGTTTCGATGATCCAACACAAACAGAATGGAAGCTGAAAAGCGATGTGCTGGCAGACATTATTGAATGCCTGAGCGACGAAGCGGTAAAGGCCTGGGAGGCCCATTACAGCAGCGAAGACGTCTACGAAGAAGACGACGATGATTGATCCCGCCACTCATGGATTTTATTGCATCAGGTGATTGGAATCCACTATTTTTAGTGCAACCAATCACCTTTTTATTATGTATAAGAAAATTGCGCGATCCTTCCTTCTTGGCCTGAGTTTGCTGGGAGGGATCACCACCGGGCTCCATGCCCAGGACGACCAGCCAAAAGACTATCTGCCAAAAGAATTTCATGCCGGACGCCGGGCCGCTTTACGTGAAATGATGCCTGCCAATTCTGTAATGGTAGTGTTTGCTTATCCCACCCGGGTATTTTCTAACGATGTAGACTACTTCTATCATCAGAATCCAGATCTCTATTATTTCTCCGGTTACAAAGAGCCGCATTCAATGCTGCTGGTTTTCAAAGACGAGCAGACAGACTCTGCCGGCGGCAAATACAGTGAAGTACTGTTTGTGCAAAAGAAAAATGCCCAGCAGGAGCAATGGACCGGTCGCCGCCTGGGTACAGAAGGTGCGCAGTCAAAACTGGGTATCCGCATGGCCTTCAACGGTGAAGCATTCAAAAATTTCCCTGTTGATTTCAGCAAATTCGATAAAATCCTTTTCGACCGCCTGCCCGATGATGTATCAAACAGCCGCGACCGTGCCGACCTGTTTGACCTCATACAGCAGTTCAAAGAGAAAGTCGGCATTACAGATGCAACTGCCAAGGACGAACGGTATGACAATGCCTCGTACCGCCAGCTGACGGGCGCCATGCGCGAAGTAAAAAAACCAGAAGAACTGG
>JAGODE010000046.1 GCA_017998385.1 Chitinophagaceae bacterium
TTACCTCATTGTAAAAAAGGTAAGCGATGATACCATCCTGATGCCCCGCCATTATTTGCCAGACAGCACTACCACTACCATCCGGGATGGGAAGAAATACACCGATACTGTCTGGCATAAGCTGCCTTCTATTGAACTGACCAACCAGCTGGGGCATAAAGTGACCTGGAATGATCTGAAAGGGAAAGTTCTTATCGCCGATTTTTTCTTTACACACTGCCCTACTATCTGTCCGGCCCTTACCTCCAATATGCGCCGGTTGCAACAATCCATTACCAATGCACAGCGTGTAGGAGATAAAACGCCCGATTTTCTTCATTTTATTTCCATCAGCATTGACCCCGAGCGCGATTCGGTGCCACAACTCAAGCACTGGGCCGACCGCTTTCAGATCAATCCCGAGCAATGGTGGCTGCTTACAGGTGATAAAAAGGAAATCTATGATTTTGTGATCAATGACCTGAAGCTGGGATTGGTTGACGGTCATGGTGTAGATACCAGTTTTATCCATACAGACCGGTTTGTACTGATCGATACCAATTTGCATGTACGCGGCTACTACCGCGGACTGGATACGACCGAACTGGCCAACCTCTCAACAGACATTATTCTGCTCAGTAAAGAAAAGGATCCTAAAGCCCGCAGCTTTTTTGCCGGTAAGCTACAGATAATGGCTGTAGCGTTTCTGTCGGCAATCATTGGTGTGGGATTATTAATATATATTCTAAAAAGAAGAAAAAGCTGATGTTACCTGCCGCCTGGAAAAAGAATGATAAAAAAGCCCGGATACTCATCCTTGTTTTTTCGGCTATTGTATTTACTGCCGTGGTAGCACTGAGTCGTGTTAAATTAAATATAGACCTCGGTTTTGATATACACATATTTGCCCGCATCAATGCAATTATCAACTCGATCGTATCGGTATTGCTGGTGGCGGCCCTCCTGGCAGTGAAGTCAAAGCGATATACGCAACACAAAAAACTAATGCTGACGGCGATGGTTTTATCAGTGTTGTTCCTGGTCAGTTATATCTGTCATCATTTGCTGGCCGGCGATACTGTTTTTGGCGATCTTGATCATGATGGCATACTCAGCGAAGCAGAAAAATCGCATGTGGGCAGTGCGCGGATCTTATATCGGCTCGTTTTATTTACTCATATACCGCTGGCCGGTCTTATACTGCCGTTCATTCTTTTTACCGCCTATCGCGCCATGGTGGGCGAGTGGGAGAAGCACAAAAAACTGGCACGTATTACCTGGCCTGTTTGGTTGTATGTGGCTATTACAGGAGTGCTGGTATACTGGATGATCAGCCCGTATTATTAAGGTGAAAGGCATAGGGTAAAAGCGAAACGGTATTCCTGCCCTCTGCCCTCTACCTTTTTCCTTCCACCTAAAAGAAATCAAGTTCTGTAGACGGATCCCAAAAGAGTTCCTTAAAATTCACGACCGTATCATTTTTCACTTTAACGCCTTCTTTTTTTAATAGCTTTTCCATCGTATCGCCACCAAAATGGTGCTTACCGCTCAGCATGCCATTCCGGTTCACTACACGATGGGCGGGGACTTTAGGTTTAATATGTCCGGCCCCATTCATTGCCCAGCCCACCATTCTGGCAGATAATTTTGTACCCAGGCAGGCAGCGATGGCTCCGTAAGAGGTAACACGTCCGCGCGGTATCTGGCGGGCCACTTCATATACCTGTTCAAAAAAGCTGGACTCCTGCCGGCCGCTGGGAGTAATGCTTCGCGGCTTTTCGGGGCTTGATTTTTTTCTTGCAGCCATACAGGAAAGTTAAGTATTTGATGGCTTGTCTGACACGGACCGGTTTTGTCTTAATAGGCTGCGCCGGGGTTCGGGCACCCGCTCATAATCGTAAGGACAGTGTTTGCACCCACTGCCGCAGCAATAACCACGCTCCAGGTGAAACCGGGCCGTAAGTACTACCAGGCCCTGCTCATTGATATAATAGTGTATGCCTTCAATCCAGTTCTTCATTTTCCAGTAATTGCTTTAATGCAATATCCTTCGATGCATCGGGCAGCTCAGGCGGCAATGTAAAACACAGGTAATGCACCCGCCTGCTGCCGGCAATATCAAGCGATTCGTAGTAGGTGCGGATCTGCAGATCCGGCCGCAGATCTGATCGCTGATAGAGATCATCCGTGTCTTCTATTAATGTACAGCCATACTGGCTGATCACAATTTTGGTGAAATGATACAGGTTGGGACTGTCTGTCTTCAGATGTATGTAACCCCCGGGTTGCAGAAATTGTTGATACAGGCGCAGAAATTTTGGATGCGTCAGTCTTTTGCGGGCTTTGGAAGGGCGTAGCTGCGGATCAGGGAAAGTGATCCATATAGCTTCTACCTCGCCTGCTGCAAAGTAGGTGGGTATCTGGTCTATCTGGGTGCGCAGAAAAGCTACATTACCCAGGTTTTCCTTTAATGCCTTTTTTGCACCAACCCACAAACGATGGCCCTTCAGGTCAACGCCGATAAAATTGCGCTGCGGGTATAGTTTGCCCAGTCCTACCGCATATTCTCCTTTGCCACAGGCCAGTTCAAGTGTGAGTGGGTGTGGATTGCCAAAATGTTTGTCCCAGGCGCCTGCCATTCCTTCCGGATACTGCAATACATTGGGCAGGCTGAGAAGCTCTTCAAAACGAATCAGTTTTTTGTGTCCCATTAGCCGGCAAAGGTAAGTCAGTGCATAGAAAGCCGGAGGCTAGAATTTCATCAAAAGCCCAATGCCCACCAGCGATTTAAGCTGCATGCGGGCCCCCTCACCGGTTTTTCCAAACAGCCGTACATCGTCATCATAGATCATATCAAGGCTGTAAGTCATGGATAGTATTTTGGAAAGTTTCACATTAAGCACATTGGTCATGTAGAGATCAATGTTTTGCGGATTGTTTTTATAATTGGAGAAAAGGTCAAGGCGGCCTTTGTAGGTTACGATTTTATTGAACTCCTTAAAGTAATTGATGGAGGCAAATGCACCGACCTCGGTACTTACATGCCTGCCGCTATCAACGCCATAAAGTCCATGTGCTGAAAGCGTATCATCCTTTACAATGGTCCAGCGTACGGTAGCAGGCGATAAAAATATAGACAGGTTGTTGGTCGGTTTATAGTCCATACCAGGGCTGACCAGTACATAAGCGGGTGAGAGGAACGCGGAAGAGAAAGTCTTTACATCGTCGGCATAGGTATATCCTTTAAATAACTGACTGCGGAAATTGACCAGGCCTGCCAGATTTAGTTTATTGTTGAGCGCATATCCATATTTGGAAAGGATATCGATGCGGTCATCGTTTTTACGGCTACCCAGGCTGGTGGTGCGTACATAACCCAGGTTGAAGTCAAGTGTATTATCCCAGCTGTGTTTATCTTTTTTATAAAAAGCAAAAAGACTGAGAACAGAATTGATGGAAAGGGTAAAATCATCGCCGCCGGCGGCCCAGTTGCTCAGCGAGCCCTGAGAGATATTGATACCATAGAGGCCGCCTTTTTTCCAGGCTTTTTTGGCTGTATCGGCTGGATCTTTTGAAATAGAGCGTTCAGCATCCTGGCGCAATTTTTTAACGGTCTGATCCTGGGCCATTGCAAATATGGAAGCAGCGATAAGGAATAACAGAAAACCTGTCTTTTTCATACAGTATGGTTTTAAACGGCAAATTTACGGCGATAGGATGCGAACGGAGGTAAAACGGTTGGGTAGAGGGCAAAAAAAAGCCTGCAAATCAGAAGACCCACAGGCAAACAATCACATGAGAAAAAGCAGCTGTAGGGGGAGGAGTCGAACCTCCACGAGGCAGTTAGCCATAATGCAAATTCCAGTGGTCAACCCTGGTCGGCCAGCCGAAGCCAGCCGGCTCTACATTACGTTTGTCCTGTTATCCCCACCCCCGAGACGAGAGGGCATGTCTGCCAAAAATTTCATCACCCCACAGTATAAAGCCAAGTACAGACTGATTGTGATCTGTTACTAAGCGGTGTATCAAAGAGCGTTTGATAGAACAAATATAGCACAATCGGCCTTTTATTTCCAAAATATTCAAAGTTTATTTTGAAAATATAGATATTGTTTAAATATTTGCACTTATTAATTGAAAAACTCAAAAAGAGATGGAAAAATCGGCCGCTAAATTGAATCTCGACAAGCTCGACCTCGATATCATTCTCCATATGATGGAGAATGCCGAAATATCTTATGCCGATCTCGGTAAAAAACTCTTTGTATCCGGCGGTACCATCCATGTACGGATCAAAAAGCTGCAGGAAGCCGGTGTTGTAAAAGGTACAAAACTAAGTGCAGATCTGAAACTGCTGGGGTATGATGTCATTGCTTTTATTGGTATTTACCTGAAAGAAAGCTCTCTCTACGACACCGTGGCCAAAGAGCTTCAGAAAATTCCCGAAATCGTGCGATTAAACTATACCACAGGCAACTATAGTATGTTTGCAGAAATTGTATGTAAAGATATTTCTCAGCTACGCTATGTTCTGCATGACCAGTTGCAAAAGATTAAAGGCATAGAACGTACAGAAACATTTATCTCCCTGGAGGAAAGTTTTAGCAGAAATGTACGGGTTGGCGCATAGTATAAAAGGCTAAGGATGTCACTTTTAGACCGTTATACTTATATACCTTTTTCTGGTCAGGTTTGGGGGAATAACCGTTTATTATTACCTTCGGTATCGTGTATTTAAAACACATTTCATGCGAGCCATATTTAACCCCTTTTTGTCAGTACTGTTGACTATTTCCATTTTATCATGCGGAAAAGGTGGTGGCAACTCGCCTGACCCTAATCCTCCTGCAGAAGCTCCCCTTGCCGTGGTAACAGACCCGGCTGTAAATGCTGTGCAACCACCCGCACCAGCCCCCTATACGGTGAAAGTAACAGTAACATCTGCAATGCCTGCCAACGGCATTAAAATAGAAGTAACTGCCCGTAAAGATGACGGATCAGGCGCCAGTCCTTTTTTTACCAATACACTTAATACCAGCTCTGCTGCCAGTACGATTAATATCACTGGCACTCCGGCCAACACACAATGCCTGGTAGAGGTGAAAGTAACTTCACGCTCCACTGCCAGCAATACCTGGACAGGCAGTTATCGTTTTTCCAGTAAATAACTATTGAGGGATAGCTTCTGTCAGTATCGTGGTTCCGGCCAGATCATAATAGGTGCATGTGAATGCATTCAGGTCTACCACCCATTTTTCCACGCCTGCTTCGGCCGACTGGCGGCAGAAGCGTGGATAATCTGATTGCCCCTGCTGATGAGCTTTGAGATCGATAGTAAATTTCTCTGCATTGCTTTTTTCTGCAATCGTCAGTTCCGCATATTTCGATGGTGAATTAATTGCGTACCCGTCAGCGCCGAAATAATTTGTGTGCCCGTCTTTTACAAAAGTTTCATAGCGTAAAACACCAAGTTGCTTCAGATCACGGATATAAGCCGGGAAATCGGCGCCGGATTTTACCAGGGCATGTGCAGATGCGATTTGCTGAAGAGTAAACATATACAACGGTTAATGGGTATAAATAATTTTGATTGTATGCTGTTTACAAAGCTCCGGGCTGACCGGTTGCCGGAATTGTAAAAAATCGTTTTTTATAAAAAACGGCGAAAGTTTTCGGGAGTATCTCCTGTATATTGTTTAAAGTCCCTGATAAAATGCGCCTGGTCAAAGAAGTGATGTTCGTAACAAAGATCAGTGAGCGAGCGTGCCCGATCCAGCTCTTTCAGCACCTTATTAAAACGAATGATGGACGAAAACTTCTTGGGTGTAGTACCTACCAGCCGGCGGAATCTTTTTTCCAGCGCGCTGGGGCTAATCAGGAGTTTCTTTTGCAGATCACTTATTTTAAGATGCCCTCCTGAAGCGTAGATTAACCTTACTGCTTCTATGACCAGTTTATCCCGCTGACTCTTTTTTAAATGCCCTAACAGAAACTGCTCCACAACCCGTATGCGTTGCGTGTCGTCTGCTGCAGCAGCCAGTTTTTCTTTTGTATCGGCTACCTGCTGCCGGTCAAAGACTTCCTCGAGTGAGATACTCTGATTAAAAAGCTCATTGGCCGGGCAGGAACTGAAAGCAGCCAGCCCCTGTTCAGTAAAAAAGATAAGTACGGTACCAATATCCGGAGTATGCTGAAAAACTGCAGGGCGATCGACTAGGCCGGTTATGCCTGCCGTGGTCAGGTTTGTTTTCACCTCATCATTTAAACGCGCCAGCTGCCCCCTGTATTGAAACCCAATAACAAGGTCTGTACCCGGAAAAACCTTGTAAGTATGTGCATCGGTATTTTCTGAGATTATAAAATGCCTGATATATGGCTTTAACGCGTCCTGTGGTATGAATTTTTCAAATCTCATGGCGCCTGCTTTATAATACTATCATCGCACCTGCAATGCGTCCCGAAGTCCGTTGCCCAGCAAATTAAAAGCCAGCACCAGCAGCATAATAGCAATACCCGGAATAAGCGCCAGCATCGGATTTTGGGTGATGATGAAATTGTAGTTTTCATTGATCATCAGTCCCCAACTGGGTTGAGGCGGTTGCACCCCGATGCCCAGGAAGCTAAGGCCGGCTTCAATAACAATAGCCGAAGCAAAATTGGAGGCAGCAATTACGATGACCGGGCCCAGGATGTTGGGCCATATATGCCGCACAATGGTACGCAGTTGCGAAAAACCCAGCGCTCTTGCAGCTTCTACATATTCCAGCTCGCGAACGCCCAGGATCTGGCCCCTTACCAATCTCGCTACACTTACCCACATGGTCATACCTACAGCAATGAATACCTGCCAGAAACCACGTCCCAGTACCAGGGTGATGGCAAAAACCAGTAAAAGGGTGGGAATACTCCAGATGACGTTGATGAACCACATAATAATATCATCGGTACGCCCTCTGAAATAACCGGCCAGTGAGCCCAGCAGTAGGCCGATAGATAATGAGATAATGACGGTGATAAGACCCACACTGAGGCTTACTCTTGTACCCAGCAATAAACGGCTCAACAGATCGCGGCCAAACTTATCGGTGCCCAGCCAGAATGTTTGTGTAATCAACGGCGTTGGCGCCAGTTGATTTTTGTGATATACCCGGGCCTCCGTAACACCCTCATCAATAAATTTTTCAATACGCACAGAATCGCCTTCAACTTGTGCTGCTGTTATGGGAACATAATAGTACGCATCCTCCTGCCCGTTGAGCACACGGTTAAAGAAACCTGCTTTTTTCACCGGCCTTTCTTTTTTTACCAGCACGAAGCGTTGTTTGAAGCCGGGTTTTTTTCCTCCTATTTCCACGATTTGCCGGTTGCTGTTGGGCGATCCGTCGGGTGCCAGCATATAAGCGGATAATGCAGTGAGCAGGGCCAGCACAATTACAATCAAACCACCCATGGCCGTTTTGTTTTGCCGGAGGCGGTTCCATGCAGCACGTTGAAAAGAAACAGAAGATTGGCTCACAGTAGAAAATAAGATTCAAGATAAATGAAAAGTATAAGGGTTTAAAAGTTTAAAAGTAAAAGCAGCTAAAACCTTTAAACCGGGTTACCTGACCTTCCTGCCCTTCCACTCATATTGCCCTTTTTGGCCGACCAAACCGGCTGTGAGTGTGTAGAGGATATGAAGCGGCTGCAGAAAGAAAAAGTACTTTAACAGGCGCTGCATGCCAAAAAACCGGGAGATGTTTATTACAAACGGAAGCTCTGCCAGCGTTTTGCCGATCCAGAGCAGCATTGCCAGCCACCACCATTTGGTATGCCAGCAACCAGCGATCAGTAATACAGGGAAACAGAGGTTAAACAGAAAAACCAGCAGCATAACGGCTTTTATACGGATGTCCATATAATGGCCCGCTTTGCTTGCCCAGCGGATCCGTTGTTGTAAAAAGGCTTTCCAGCTGTGTTCCGTTTCTGTATACACAATGGCTTCAGCAGATAAAAGATAGCCTGCCCTGCCAGGATAGTGACATGCAATTTTGTGCATCAGCAGCATATCGTCGCCCGAAGCAATATGGTCTATGCCGGCAAAACCGCCCACGGCTTCAAAGGCAGTGCGGCTGTATGCCTGGTTAGCCCCATTACTCATACTATACAGCCGGCGGTGTACTGCTACCGCGGTAATACCCTGTAACACGGCAAAATCGTAAGCCTGGAAAACAGCGAGCAGGCGATTGGAATAACGCATGGCAACCGGTGCGGCGATGTATACATAATTATTCGCTTCGTAAAACGACACGAGGGTCGCCAGCCATTCGGGACCCATAAAACAATCTCCATCGGTGGTAATAATGAGCTCACCGCGGGAAGCATGTATGCCTCTTTCCACCGCTTTCTTTTTGTAGGAATTAATGGGGTCTGACTGAAGATGCAGGAGCTTCACCTTTTCGAACTGCTCCACAATTTGAACGGTTTCATCGTCAGAATTGTCGTTTATAACAATTATTTCGACTAAATGGGCCGGATAATGCTGGGCGAGTAATGACTCGATAAGGCGGCCTATATGCGCAGCTTCGTTCCGAACCGGAATAATAACAGATACCCGGGTTTGTGGAGAGGTGCTGTTTTTTCTGAAAAAGGGAATCTGCACCCAGCAGTAGCAGTAATATACCAGCAGGGTTGAATAAACAGCAAACAACAGGGCAATGATCAATACTAATACCATGTATGCGGGCAAAGCTAGTTAAATGATATTTAGGACCTCAGGCTATCTGCAATAGCTTTTCCATGCTTTTCATGCAGTACCTGGTGGCCTGACCCGATAATGGAAATATGACAACAGGATTCTATTCCTTTGCTGAACCTGTATCCGGGGGCTGGCAGGATAATGCGATCATGACGTCCGTACAGTAACCTGACAGGTGTTGTATGTTCAGCTACTGCCAACCGTATTTTTTTTATCTGCGGTTTAATACGGCGAAGGCAGTGCCAGCGTGCATATAGCAATCGTCTTACTTCTTCATTACCGATATAATGGTTCACAAATTTGAAAATACTGGTGTTGACCCAGCCCAGCCGGTTAAACAATCGCAATAATCCAAAGAACCAGGATGGTTTTTTCATTGTAAAGGCAAATAGCTGGTTGCCGGCCATCGTCTGTGTACTGAGCCAATACCAGAAATTCACTTTCAATCCATCTGGTGCCAGCAGTACAAGACGCTCAACCTGCGCAGGTATAAGCTGGTACAACTGCAGCGCCATCCTTCCGCCCAGGCTAAACCCCAGCAAAGAAAATGACGGCTCAGCGTTATGCGACCCCAAGCCGTCTGATGATAAGAGCTGCAAAGCGATTTGCAGCAGATCGGCGGGCTCAAAGGCTTTGTTCTCCAGCCATTGCGTATTGCCATGGTAGGGCAGGTCTATAGCCAGAAAACTATATTCCTTTCCGGCCAGCTGCCCGAGGAATGAAAATGCCATTCCGCTTTCTCCATACCCATGAAAACAAAGCACTATCCGGTCTCCGTTTCCAAACCGGTACCAGGCAATGTGAGAAGATTTATATGCTAAAAACTGCTGTTGCAATGGCTAAAATTAGCGGCAAAAGAAAATTTGAACAATTCAAAATTAATAGTATTTTTGGATAGTTGCACAAACAACTGTATGCCAAACAACCATTTTAAGAAAGGTGAACTGTACAGCTTTATCACGGGTAAAGCATCAACTGCAATTGCGCGCCGGCTGCAAAAAAAATTCAACTTGGCCGGACTTAACATTACTATTGAGCAGTGGAGTGTATTGTATCATTTATGGAAAGAAGACGGGCAAAGTCAGCAGCAATTGTGCAACGCTACATTCCGGGATAAACCCAGTATAACACGGCTGGTTGATAACCTGGAAAGGCTAAACCTCGTTAAGCGGGTGCCTTCAGAAAGTGATCGCCGCATCAACCTGATTTATCTGACCCGTCAGGCACAGAAGTTGGAGGAAGAAACAATGCAGATTGCAGATGAGACGCTCAATGAGGCATTGCGCACCGTATCTCCCGACAGGGTTGATGTATGTAAAGAGGTGCTGCAGATAGTGTATGATAACCTGAAGTAAATATCAACATAATACATTACAACTTATAACTTAAAACAGAATACCATGAGTGCTGCCACTGAATCCAAACAGGTATTGAAAGGAGGAGAATGGCTGGTTCGTGAATCAACTCCTGCCGATACATTTACTCCGGAAAATTTTTCCGAAGAGCAAAGAATGATCCGCGATATGTGTGATCAGTTTCTGGATGCGGAGATTTATCCCATCCTGGACCGAATTGATTCACTCGAACCCGGATTAATGAAGTCGCTGGTAAATAAGGCAGGCGATCAGGGTCTGCTCTCTGTATCATTTCCTGAAGAGTATGGTGGTCTGGGAAAAGATTTTGTCACCTCTACTATTGTAAATGAATACCTGGGTGCAGGTCATTCTTTTTCGGTAGCCATTGCAGCACATACAGGTATCGGCACGCTGCCGATTCTTTATTTTGGCACACCCGAGCAGAAGCAGAAGTATATTCCCAAACTCATTACCGGAGAATGGGCGGGTGCTTATGGTCTTACCGAACCCAATAGCGGAAGTGATGCGTTGGGCGCAAAAACTACGGCCAAACTCAGCGATGACGGGAAGTATTATCTCCTCAATGGTCAGAAATGCTGGATTACTAATGGCGGATTTGCACAGGTATATACGGTATTTGCCAAGGTGGATGGCGATAAATTCACGGCTTTTATTGTTGAGCGTGGCACAGAGGGATTCACCCAGGGGCCTGAAGAGCATAAGATGGGAATTAAAGGCTCCAGCACTGTGCAATTGTATTTTCAGGATGCAAAAGTGCCGGTAGAGAATGTACTGGGCGAGATTGGCAAGGGGCATCGTATAGCCTTTAATATCCTGAATATTGGCCGTCTAAAACTTTGCGCAGCAGCAACGGGAGGAGCCCGCAGGGCACTGACCAATACAGTAGAATATGCCCGTACACGGGAACAGTTTAAGCAACCCATTTCCAACTTTGGCGCTATCAAGCATAAGCTGGCCGAGATGGCTATACGGATCTTTGTAGCTGAATCGGCATTATATCGTACAGCCGACTGGATTGACGAGAAGGAAAAAGAATTGCTGGCGGCGGGTAAGCCTTTTAATGAATCGCTTTTGGGTGCGGCAGAAGAATATGCCATTGAATGTGCGATGCTGAAGGTATATGGAAGTGAGATACTCGATTTTGTGGTAGATGAGGGCGTACAGATTCACGGTGGCAACGGGTTCAGTGCCGAGTACAACATCTCACGCGCCTACCGCGATAGCCGGATCAACCGTATTTACGAAGGCACCAATGAAATTAACCGGCTGCTTACGCTCGACATGACACTGAAACGTGCCATGGGTGGCCGACTTGACCTGATGGGTCCTGCTATGGCTGTTCAAAAAGAGCTGATGAGCATTCCCGATTTTGGCGCAGCTGACGAAGCGCCTTTTGCAGGGGAGCAAAAACTGGTTGCCAATCTGAAAAAAGCTATTCTGATGACCGCCGGCGCAGCAGTTCAGAAACTGATGATGAAAATTGAAAGTGAGCAGGAGGTGTTAATGAGTCTCGCTGATATGGCAATTGAAACCTTCAATGCAGAAAGCGTACTGCTGCGGGTAATGAAAATGACAGCAGCCAATGGTGAGGAAGCCAGCCGTCTGCACCAGGATATCATGCGTACCTATCTGTACGATGCGGCTGACCGGGTAAATAAAGCAGGTAAAGACGCTATCAATTCATTTGCCGAAGGCGATGAACAGCGAATGATACTTATGGGTCTTAAACGCTTTACTAAGGCAGATCCATTCAATTCAAAAGATGCCCGCAGACGTATTGCCGATAAAATGATTGCCGAAGGCCGTTATTGTTTTTAATGCCAGCGGTCTGAATCGATGTTTAAAGCGACTGTTTCGAAAGGATCAGTCGCTTTTTCGTCATCATGCCCGTAAATCTCTTTCAGCTCTTCGCGTGTGATACGCAGCTCTTCCAGCTGTTTTACTCTTTTTTGCTCAAAATAAATGCCGGCGCTCAGGCTTACAGAAGTAAGTGTAACGATCAGGAACTGAATAAGGTCTGCATCGTGCTGGTAACCGGCATCTGCAAAAACACGGACTCCATAAATGTACCCCAGGCCAATGGCGGCAAATAAAAGGGACGAAACAATCAGGGCCTTTCCAAGGGCCTTCTGATAGGTGATGGTGAGTTTTACCTGGTGTACAAAGAAGATAAGTGCAAAGGTAATTGTAAGGGCCAGTGTTGCTCCCGACAATACGTTTACTTCATAAGATGAAACTCCAAAAATCAGCACAGCAAGAATCTCAATGCTTAATACGGAATAGAAAACCCAATGCATACGCCGGCGAAGCAATACAGTGCGGCTGAAATAAGTCAGGAAAAGAAAAACAAGAGGCGCTACCAGCAGATTCTGGATAATGTTTTGTATCAGGTGAGCCTGCCCGCGAAGAGGAATATAATTAAGCAAAAGCAGGTTGCAGATACCCAACAACAAGAGATAAGCCGACAATGCCGGAAAGGCTCTGTATAAGGAGAGGCGATAAACCAGTATAAGCACGAAAGGAATCAGTAGTGCAACCGTTGCTATTATTCCCATCAATTCAAAAAAACTCATCATTGGTCAGTTTTTCTTATAGGATCAGGATATGGATCATATCAAACATATGGTCGGATATGTTGATACAAAATTAACGCGCAACTAGCCTACATAGTGCTAAAAAATAATGGTTTATGCTAAAATTCAGTAAAACCTTGTTCTTATTCCGTAGAATTACTAATCTACCGGATAAGTGGTTTTTGCGAAATAGAAAGAAGAGTTACGATGAGGAGGTGAAAAGCGTTTAAAGGTTTAAAAAGTATAAAGGGAGAAAGGTTGAGGGTGGAAAGAATTCTGTTAACTATCAACTGTCATCTGTCAACTAGTCTACCGGATAGGGTTCTCCCCGATGACAGGTCCGGCAATTAACAACATTGAGATACTCCGGTCGAATGGCAGTATCGTAGTAAAAATTCTTTTTATTGATATCGATTGTCATGCGGATCATTTTCCGCGCATTTTCTTTCATTTCATTCTTATCTGCAGCATAATCGAGGCTGTCGGTAAAGCCAGCCATGGGAGAATGACAGAAGCTGCAACCGATGCCCAGGGCCTTATTATATGAATTCATGATGCTGTCCATTTTTGCTTCGCTGATGTCTTTTGGCAGCACCTGCAGGTTTTTAAACTTGCCGGCGGGCGGGCTTACAGCGGCAATACCGGCCCCTACCAGGCTGGTAATGACCAGGATTGCAAGCAGGTGTTTGGAGATTGTCATGCGGGCGAATGTTTTATTATGGACGGCCGGGGAAGGTAATGGGTTTGCAGCGGCGGCAGACTTTTACAGTTCAGCTGAGGCCGCCTGGTCCAGAAACCAGTGTACTGTGCCACCGGCTGTAGGACGAATTACCTGTGCCGGATGCAGATCGGGGTCGGGTGCGCCACTGATAACGGCCTTTACAGCCGGAGCTTTGTCTGCACCGCTGACGAGGTAAGCAATACAGGCGCTCCGGTTTACGATGGGAGGCGTAAGGGTAATACGGTACATCTGCTGTTCTTCGAGATAAAAGGCGCTAACCCATTTTTCTGCTTCATGTACTACCGGGTAACCGGGAAAAAGGGAAAGTGTATGCGAGTTATCGCCCAGGCCCAGCAATACGAGGTCAAAACTCGGGCCCGAAGTGCCAAAATACTGATGAAGGATTTCTTCGTAGGCAACAGAAGCCTCATCTGCTGGCAGGTCTGTACGCATTACGTGAATCTGGTCGTGTACTACCGGTACATGATTCAACAGGGTATTGTAAGCCATGCGGGCATTATTGCGCTCATCGGTGAAAGGCACAAAGCGCTCATCGCCCCAGAAGAAATGAAGCCGTTTCCAGTCAATTTTTGACTGGTAAGGGTCTGTTGCCAGCAGTTCATATAATTTACGGGGCGTACTGCCTCCGGAAAGTACCAGCGTAAAACGATCCTGCGTGTTAAGCACACGGTCAATATGCTGTATCAGCCAGTCGGCAAATTGTGTGGCCAGTTCGTTGGCGTTGGCAACAATATGCTTTTCCATGCTATTGTGGTTTTAATGATTGGAGTTACGTGACTGAACGGGCATATTGGCCCAGAAATGTCCATCGCGGGCAATCAGGGCTTCTGCGTCTTCGGGTCCCCAGCTATCGGGCGAATAATTGGGGAAATCTACCGGTGGTCTTTTTTGCCAGGCTTCGAGCATTGGCATGATCACTTCCCAGGCTGCTTCTACCTGGTCGGCACGCATAAAAAGAGTCTGGTTGCCTTCAATCACATCTTCGAGAAGCGTTTCATAAGCCTCTGGCTCCTGCTCATCAAATGTATCGGCGTAGCTAAAGACCATGTCAACAGGATTGAGCACCATTTCTGTACCCGGACGTTTGGCCTGAAAACGAATGCGGATATCCATTTGCGGCTGTATACTGAACGTAAGCCGGTTGGGGCGCCAGGTATCAGCAGCTTCGGCCGGAAATGCATAGTGAGGTGCTTCTTTAAACTGAATAGTAACGGAGGTTGTTTTTTCATGCAGCCGCTTACCGGTACGGATATAAAAAGGCACATTTTTCCAGCGCCAGTTATCAATAAAAAACTTGGCTGCTACAAATGTTTCTACGGGCGATTCGGAGGATACATTCTTTTCCTGGCGATAGCCGGTTACCTCTTTGCCTTTCATCCATCCGGCGGCGTACTGACCGCGTACAGCATTCTCATGTACCTCGTCCGTTTTTATTTTGCGGATAGCAGTAAGTACGTCCACTTTTTTATTGCGGATCTCATTTGATTCGAATGAAGTAGGCGGTTCCATTGCAATCATACAGAGCAGCTGCAGTACATGGTTTTGTACCATGTCGCGCAGCCCACCGGCCTGCTCGTAATAACCACCCCGTTCCTCCACACCTACGGTTTCTGCAGCAGTGATCTGTACATGATCAATATAATGATTGTTCCAGATAGGCTCAAACATGGCGTTTGCAAAACGGAAAGCGAGGATATTCTGAACTGTTTCTTTACCAAGGTAGTGATCAATCCGGAATATCTGTTCTTCGCGAAACAGTCCGCTCAGCAACTGATTCAGCTCACGTGCACTCTGCAAATCATGCCCGAATGGTTTTTCAAAAACAATACGGGTATGTTGTGCATCATCGCAGATCTTGTGTTCAGAAAGTTTGGTGGCAATAAAAGGAGCGAGCTGCGGTGCTACGGATAAATAAAACATCACATTGGGCATGGCTCCCCATTCGTCTCCTTTTTCTTTGATCCACTTATACAATTCAATATAGCTGGCATCTGTTTGCAGATCCCGTGACTGATAAAGCAGGCGGCCGGCAAACTCAGGCCATTTTTCATCAATCTGATCTTTACGCCGTGAATAGTCGCGCACACCCTGCAGCAGTTTGGTGCGATAATCATCATCTGAAACGGGGGTACGGCCTATGCCCACCACCAGGTACTGTTGCGGAAGAAAGTTGTCGAGATACAGGTTGTATAATGCGGGGATCAGCTTGCGATTTGTAAGATCACCACTACCTCCAAAGATGAATATAATAGTAGGAGGCAGTTGCTTTTTCTTTTCCATGAGTTGTGTGTTTCGTTTAAATCCTTAAGCCTGGCAGGCAATGCCGAATTTTTTTAATCAGGATCGCCATTCGGTATGAAAGCTGCCTTCGCGGTCGATACGCTGGTACGTATGGGCTCCAAAATAGTCGCGTTGTGCCTGAATCAGGTTGGTAGGCATGCGTTCTGAAGTGTAGGCGTCAAAATAAGCGAGGGCACTCTGCAAACCACCGGCAGGGATACGTGCTGCGGCATATAACTGTACAATGCGGCGCAGTGAAGGCTGTTTCTTTTTTACAATAGAAGCAATTTTCCGGTCGAGAAGAATATTGGGAATATTCTTTTTCCTGAAAGCACCTGTAAACAATTCCAGCATTGAAGAGCGTATAATGCAACCACCTCTCCAGATGCGTACTACATCGCGCAGCGGGATTTCCATGGCATGTTCTTCCGATGCTTTATGCAGCATGGCCAGTCCCTGGGCATAGCACAGCAGGGATGAAAGATAAACGGCATCCTGCAGCTGACCGATCATTTTATCGTGGTTAGTAGCAAAACTCTTCACCTTTGGTTTATAGAGATTTGCTGCGAGTATGCGTTCTTCTTTATAGCCTGAAATATCGCGCATGGATACGGCCATATCGATAGTGGGCAGGGGTATGGGCAGGTTCATGGCCTCCTGTGAAGTCCATTTACCGGTGCCCTTTGATCCGGCTTTATCCAGTATCTGATCTACCAGCGAGTTGCCGGTTTCGGGGTCATCCTGGATGAAGATGCTGGAGGTTATTTCCATAAGAAATGACTGGAGTTCACCCTCATTCCAGTGCCGGAAGATCCGGTGCAGCTCTCCGTTGGAAAGGTTGAGGCCGCGTTTCAGAAAATCGTATGCTTCACTGATGATCTGCATAATGGCATATTCAATGCCGTTGTGTACCATTTTTACGTAATGGCCTGCAGCATCTTTGCCCATGTAGGCCACACAGGGGTCATCGCCCACCCGGGCGGCAATGGATTCGAGTATGGGTTTTACGGCATTCCATGCTGCCTGGTCTCCTCCGGGCATTATGCTGGGGCCGGTGCGGGCACCTTGTTCGCCACCGCTTACGCCCATGCCCATAAAATGAATCTGGCGGTCACGCAGATAGCCAATACGGCGTTGTGTATCGGTAAAATGAGAATTGCCCCCATCGATAACGATATCGCCGGGCGAAAGGAGGGGAAGCAGATCTTCAATCACCGCATCCACTGGTTTACCGGCGGGCACAAGCATCATAATCCGGCGGGGAGGTCTGAGCTGTTCAACCATATGGGCCAGCGAATCAACACCTTTGACCCTTGTACCGGTCGTGGCAGATGCCTCCAGCAGCTGTCCTTTACCGGTATCTTTATCAAAACCTATAGCGGCAAAACCGTGATCGGCTATATTAAGGAGCAAATTGCGGCCCATTGTCCCCAGGCCCACCATTCCAAAATCGTATAGAGAAGCTTCCATCTGTAAAAATTAAGGCTGCAAATTATTACAAATCGGCTTGCCAACCTTGGTTAATTCCGGCTATTGGCTGTCAATAACATTTCACTAATTGATTATTGCTTAATTTTACAGGCAATTCTTTTTTATATGAGCGATACGATAACAGCCCCCACCCTGACTGCCAAAGATTTTTCTACAGATCAGGAAGTGCGCTGGTGCCCCGGATGCGGTGATTATTCGATACTGGCACAGGTACAGAAAGTAATGCCCGGACTGGGTATTCCCCGTGAGAACATTGTAATTATCTCCGGAATCGGCTGTAGCAGCCGTTTCCCCTATTATATGAATACCTATGGCATGCACTCCATTCACGGACGTGCTACGGCCATTGCTTCCGGACTTAAAGCAAGCCGTCCCGAGCTCAGCGTATGGATTGTGACCGGAGATGGAGATGGGCTGAGTATTGGCGGAAACCACACTATACACCTGTTGCGCCGCAATTTTGATGTGAATGTGCTGCTGTTCAATAACCAGATATATGGGCTTACCAAAGGACAGTATTCTCCTACTTCGGAGGAAAACAAGGTGACCAAATCCACGCCTTTTGGTAGTATTGATCACCCCTTCAACCCCCTGGCACTGGCCATGGGTGCTGATGCCAGTTTTGTAGCCCGCAGTATGGATCGTGATCCCAAACACCTGCAGGCAATGCTGATACGTGCCAATCAGCATAAAGGAGCTTCTTTCCTGGAGATCTATCAGAATTGCAACATCTTCAATGATGGTGCATTTGAAATATTTACCGAGAAAGGCAGCAAGGCCCAGGAAACCATTTTCCTGGAACAGGGCAAACCGCTTGTATTTGGTGCAGCCGCTGATAAAGGAATTCGTTTGGATGGGTTTACTCCCCGCATAGTAGACCTGGCAGATGGCAGCTTTAGCAGAGATGATCTCTGGATACACGATGAAAGAGATATCTATAAGGCGCAGATTCTGGTTCGTATGTTTGATGATCCGCGTACAGAAGGTCATTTGCCACGTCCGTTTGGCGTATTTTATGAAAATGACCGACCCTGTTATGAAGAAATGATGACATTGCAGATCGAAGACGCCAAAGCGAGAAAGGCGGGCGATCTGGATGCCCTGCTTCGCGGCCGTGAAGTATGGACCATCAGCTAAACCAACTAATTACAGGAGACAGTTTTTTGCAGGATTTTGATTCCGGTCAAACGAGCTTCAATTCGCGGTCAGCATTTGCAAATACTTTACGTTTTTTATTTTCGTACCACCATACTGGTGCCGTTTTTTTCATGAGCGTATCAATGCTGCGCATGCCAAACAGGTTCCATACTCCTTTGAGTTTACCAGTGAGAGAAGGATGCAGGGCCCGGAGACTCATGGCAAATCCACTGTCGAGATATTCCATATGATGCCAGTAGCCTGCAGGCATAAAGAGGGTATCCCCATGCTCCAGTGTAAGATCAAACCCCTGTGCCAGCTTCAGGGCCGGAAACTTTTCATAATCCGGCATACCCTGCTGATCATAATAGCGTGAAAAATCGGCCATGCTCAATACCTCAAAAGGCTTTCTGTATAATTTGTGCTGCTCAGTATAAGGAAAAAGCAGTACACGCTTGCGGCCGGCAAATTGGGTATGCATAATATGTGACAGGTCAATATCAAAATGCATGTGTGTAATGCTGCCGGCCCCTCCGGTAAACAGCATGGGATACTTTTTTACAAAGCCCTTCATGAGGTGCTCGGGCCAGGTAAAATCAGCGGTAAGCTCGGGGGCATGATCAAAAATGTTGAAGAGGAAAATACGCCAGCCGGCTGGCCCCTGGCTGATCATGTCAATATATTCCCCAAAAGTTTTATAGTCATCGGCCTTGTTAATAGGCGTATAAGCATCACTTTTTACATTATTATAAAGCGGCACACGCTGATCTCCTACCAGCTCCTTGAAATAAGCCCAGTTCCATTTCTGATAAGCTGGCCATTCTCTGGAAAGATTACGGATTACTACCGGTATACCCGGCAGATAAAACTCTTTCCTGAATGTTTCTGCATCAATCGAGTCAACAGTTGTAACAGGCTTTAGCTGCATTTGTTATGCTTTGTACAAAAGTAATCAATTGGAAAAATAAGGATTGTAAAGCAGATGTACATACCGTTTGACAATTTTAAGGAACTCTTGAAAACAGACCCGACCGGATCATGTACATTTACAGAACAAAAAAATCCGGAACTATGCTAACCGGGCTGAAATAAAAGCGGAGCGTATGCTGTTACCCATTCACCCCAAAAATCCCCAGCCACGCCAGATAAAGACCGTGGTAACCACTCTCAGCAAAGGGGGTTCTATTATTTATCCAACAGATACCATTTATGGGTTGGGATGTGATATCCTTCAGCAAAAAGCCATCGAGCATATCTGCCGTCTTAAAAAGGTAGATCCTAAAAAAGCCCAGCTTTCATTTATCTGTTCAGATCTGAGTCATTTAAGTGACTATGCCAAGCAATTATCGACGAGTACATACCGGCTATTGAAAGAATACCTTCCCGGGCCGTATACGTTTATTTTGCCAGCGAGTAAAATGGTACCGCGGATTTTACAGAGTAAAAAAGACACGATCGGCTTGCGAATACCGGATAATCCCATAGCACTGGCTATCATCAAAGAGCTGGGCCGGCCTATTCTGAGCGCTTCTTTACCCGGCGAGATGGTAGAGGATTATACAGATCCGCAGATAATGTATGAAAACTTTGGTCACGAGGTAGACCTTGTGATAGATGGTGGCCCCGGTGGCACAGAACCCAGTACCGTGATTGACTGTACAGGAGCAAGCCCCGTTGTAATCCGACAGGGACTGGGTGTGTGGGAGGAGTAGCTTTTATTCCAGGATGTTGATTAACAGCAGTTACCGGTTAACAGTCCCGCGAATCTGGCGCAAACAAGCAGCAAATAATATCAATCGGTGGTCTTTATGTGGTATGAACCGCCAAACACTGCTATTGCTGTTTTTTCTTTCACTGATGGCCGTATCCTGTAGTGTACCCCGTTATATTTATGCCCCGTCTATACCCGTTACACCTTTCTTTGAAGAAAAAGGTGAGGCCAGTCTGAGTGGCAACTATGCCACACCCGGCCAGGGCGACAGTCAGAAGTCGAGTGGCAATGGGTTTGATCTGCAGGGTGCTTATGCCGTAACATCGAAACTGGCTATTACCGCCAACTTCTCGCAACGCCGCGAGAAGGAAGCTTATTCATATATACAGGATGGCCGGTATGATATTTTCGACAGTTCGGTAATAAAATACCGCCGCCAGATGTTTGAAGCCGGAATAGGTTATGTGGTGCCGGTTGACAGACTGGAAACAGTTTATTTGGGGGCTTTTGCAGGCTTTGGCGCCGGAAAACTGACTATTCTTGATCAGGGCCTTGATAATAACAGCAGCGGCTACTCGCGGATGTATGAGAACCGGTTGCTGAAATGGTACGTTCAACCTGTACTGAATGTACATGCTGGCAGGTACTTTCGTTTTTCGCTTGCTTCACGTTTTTCTTTTGTACACTATGGGACACCACAAACATCCTATACGGAAGAAGAACTCCGGTATTACGATTTTGACCGGATTCGGAAAAAAGCACTGTTTATTTCCGAACCCAGTATGCGGATACAGTTTATCATTCCTGATCTGGAATGGCTGCGTTTAGATGGCGGACTTGTATTTTGTAGTGATCCGCATGAGAGTGCCCGGCTCAAATCCCGGTTTTTGACTCCTTTTATTGGACTTAGCTTTCATGTTCCGTCTTTTTCGCAACGGCAAAAAAAAGAAGACCGTTAGTAACGGCCTTCCGGAAGAGAAATTAGCGGGGCAAATTGTCTTAGCTCACCCGTTTGCGATGATTGTGTTTGAAGCGAAACCGGTCGTGACGGTTTTGCTGTTTCTTGTGATGGAGTTTTCTTTTCTCCATTCGGCTCATATGACCATCGCGTTTGAAACGACGCTCCATGCGGTCATAGTCACGCTTGTTTTTATGGAGTTTAAATTTTTCACCACGGGTAATCGGACCTTTCTTTTCCGTTTTGCGGAAACCTTCCACCCGATCTTTACCGGGGCCTGTTTGTGCGCTTGCGGCCAGGGTAATCAAGGTAAATGCCAGACCAAAGAAGAGTATTTTTTTCATGTTGCTGAGTTTTTTTATTAGCAAAATTGTTTGCTGGTAAGAAGCCGGAGTGTTCAGTTGGTTTAAGGCATTAACCTTAATTAACCCAGCAGGGGTTTTACCAGAGTTCCTGCTGATCTGGCAGGAGGCGAAAGCTTTTGCGGTGATATTTGCAAAGCCCGTGATGAATAAGGCTTTCCCGATGATCGGCTGTACCATATCCCTTATTCCTGTTCCAGTGATACTGTGGAAACTCTTTATGCAGCTGCTGCATATACTCATCGCGGTAGGTCTTGGCCAGAATGCTGGCGGCGGCAATAGATGCGTAAAGACCATCGCCTTTGATGATACAGGTATGGGGTATTTTTTTATATGGCACAAAGCGGTTCCCATCGATGAGGAGCATTCCTGGCCGTATAACAAGGGCATCAAGCGCCTGGTGCATGGCTTTGAAAGAAGCTTTCAGAATATTGATACGGTCGATCTCTTTATTGTCTATCTGGGCTACGGCATATGCCAGTGCTTTTTCTTTAATGACAGCCCTCAACTCAAATCGCAGTTTTTCAGAAAGCTTTTTGGAGTCATTGAGGAGGGGATGTGAAAAGTCGCGGGGCAAGATTACGGCAGCAGCAAATACAGGGCCTGCATAGCAGCCCCGTCCGGCTTCATCGCAGCCAGCTTCCAGTAAATGCTCCTGATAATACGCCTGCAGCATAAGGTGCAAGTTCTTTTGTAGAGCCGGATGAACAAAATTATTTTATCCGTGTTTGACAAGTAACTTTGCCCCGCTATGGCAACAAACCAGCTACAGACAAGATCGGTAAAGCCGGTAGCAATATGGCTGCTGGCAGGCGTATTTATGATAATAATCCAGGTTTTGCTGGGTGGCATTACCCGCCTCACCGGTTCTGGCCTGTCAATTACCGAGTGGAAGCCTATTATGGGGGCGTTACCCCCTATGAAT
>JAGODE010000047.1 GCA_017998385.1 Chitinophagaceae bacterium
CTGTATCGGAAAGCTGTAGCTTTCCTTCGTCTGCAAATGTCATTACCAGTGCAGCGCTTAACCATTTGCTGCAACTGGCAATTGGTATCTTACTCCCGGGTGTAAAATCGTCGAGGTTTACTTCTTTTTTTTGACGGCGGGCCATCCAGCGCCCGGCCATCTTCTGACGCCTGGTGAGCGCATTTTCTGCATTGGAGTATACCAGTTTACCATCTTTATAAATGAGGAGTACAGCGCGTCCTCCCATCTGGGGAGTCTCGCGTTCGAGCCATTGATCGAGCGGGGCAAAATGATCCTGTGCCATAGCGTTAACAACAAAGAAAGCGAGTAGCGAGATAAGCAGCGATTGTTTCATATGTTAAAATGTAGGGAGGTTGGACGGGTGGGGAGAGAAAAAGTTTAAAAGTATAAAGGTTTAAAAGGTATAAAGAGTTTAAAGAACTGTACACTGTGCACTATCAACTGTCCACTCCGCTAACCGTTCATCCAGCAATCAGTTTCTTTAACATAGCCTTAATGACTTATTAAGGCTGAGTTCATTCACGCTTTGGATGTTTGCATTGTGGGTTTCGGGGGACAAAAACAGGCTTCGGCAGATTTTAGTGTTTTCTATATACTACGCAAACGCCTCTACGTTCCGCCAGTGATGGATAATTGCTTGCCCTCCGCCCGGGATCACGATAATTTAGTGTCAGTTTATTTATTTAAAGTAAAAACATTCGCCATGAAAAAATTATTCATTATTGCAGCAGTAATCAGTACGCTCAGCGCAGCGGCCGCCAATACACCCGAAGCGGTGACTGATCGTGTATTAAAAGCTTTTAAAGAAACATTCCGTGAAGCCAGAGATATTACCTGGCACAATTACCCGGAGTATTACCAGGCCAATTTCAAGCAGGCAGAAGTA
Organism: Chitinophagaceae bacterium; assembly: GCA_017998385.1. GTDB lineage: Bacteria > Bacteroidota > Bacteroidia > Chitinophagales > Chitinophagaceae > CAYMZZ01. The sequence continues at coordinate 908 of JAGODE010000047.1, forward strand.
CAGATACGTGCCCAGTTTTCGGATGATGGTACATTGCTCAAAACCATCCGCTATTATGGAGAAGAGCAATTGCTTCCCAATGTGGTCGCCAGGCTGAAGAAAAGATATGCCGGAAAAGAAATCTACGGTGTTACCGAAACGTCTTCCAACGACGATGTAAGTTTTGTTATCAACCTGCGGGATGAAGATCACTATTATATCGTAACATCTGATGTGTTTGGTAACCTTCAGCAAACGGATAAGTTCAAACGGGCCGATAAATAATATCCGGTCAGCAATATTTAAATAGCCGGAGTCTTTATTTGAGAAGCAATATCTATCCAGGTATTGCTTTTTTTTAAAGGCATACCGAAGCAGCGAGATAACGCCAGTCGCGGGTGAGCGGAGAGTAGGCTGTACTGGCATCGATGGGTCGGGTGAGAATACCTTTTTGCAATATTTTATGATCGACGAGTTTTTGGCGGGCATCCCGTATCAGTTGTTGCATACCGCTATTAAGCATCCATTGCAGTTGTGGTGGTTCGAAACCGGTTTTATCTTTTCGCCAGGTGATAGCGGTGGGTAATTGCTGATCCATAGATTGCCTCAATATCCACTTGGTCCACCCCTGCCTGATTTTGAAGTGTGCGGGCAGGCTAAATACAAAACTCACGAGCTCGTGGCTCAGAAAGGGAAGGCGTGCTTCGCGGCCGTGAGCCATGGCGTTTCTGTCGGCATACCGGAGCAGTTCATCCAGTCCATGTGTGGATGTATTGAAATGTAAAACACCATTGAGGCTATGTATTTCCGGAGTAGTATAGTAGGCTTCTTTGCTTTGCAGGCGTATAAAATCGCGGTGCAGATCGGGTTGCTGTAATGCATGTACGAGATATTGCCGCTCCAGTATAACAGATGCGAGGTCTGGGAAAAGCGCTGCCATTACATTTTTGAAACCGAATTTTTCCGTAATACCCAGCTTGTGTGCATAGGCAATTTCCTTACTGCGCAGGAGGCGCCGTTTAATGAATAACTCCTGCCAGTACCATTTATAATATTTATGATAGCCAGCCAGTATTTCATCAGCACCCTGTCCATCAAGTAACACTTTTACCTGATTTTCGGCAGCCAGTTTAAATACCATGTATTGGGCAAAAGCACTGGCAGAGCCTACGGGCTCTTCCTGATGATGCATAAATGTCTGCCAGTGCTCCGGCAGGTCGGCATCACTGAGTACAGAAATATGATGTGGCAGTTGCCGGGGAGTGGTGATAAGACGGGCATAAGAAAGCTCGTCTTTTTCAAATCCCGGAAAATGAGCCGTAAAGCAATGCAGTGGGTTATTGGGCTGCAGATCGTGAATGCGTGTTGCAATAGCAGAACTATCCAGACCTCCGCTCAGGGAGCAACCCACGGCAACATCGCTCCGCAGGCGTCTTTTTACAGAAGCATCCAGCAGTGACGTGAATTTTTCGATGGCTTCTGTATCGGTCATGCGGAGGTTTTGCTCATCGGGGTCGATCTCATAGTATTTTTCTATACTGAAATAGCCATCGGCAGCATTGAAATAGAGACGCGATGCTGGGGGTAGTTTTTGAACCTCCTCAAAAAACGTTTCCTGCGAATCTGCCGGATTGCCTGTATAACCAATGGTAATAAAGTTGAAAAGCATTTTGAGGTTGGCTGTCCGCGGGAGGCCGGCTGCCCATAATGCTTTTATTTCGGAAGCAAAAAGTAGTGTATCATTCTGTTTCCAGAAGAAGAATGGTTTTTCGCCAAAGCGGTCTCGTGCGGCGAAGAGTTCCTGTTCTTGCTCGTCCCAGATGGCAAAGGCAAACATGCCATCGAAGTAATCGACGCATTCATCCTGCCAGTAATCGTAAGCTGCCAGGATTACTTCTGTGTCTGCCTGCGTATGAAAACGGTAACCTTCGTTTTGTAATTGTTTGCGAAGTTCGATGTAGTTATAGATTTCTCCATTGTGCACGATGCTGTAACGGGCGCCGGTCTGCGGATTCTGAAAATGCATGGGCTGGTCACCTGCAGCAGTGAGATCGAGGATGGCCAGCCGCCGGTGGCCCAACAGGGCTGTGCGGGAATCATTTTGCCAGATTCCTTTTCCATCCGGACCCCGGTGGGCCAGTGCAGCGGTCATTCGCTCCAGCGTATCTGAGCCGTGTTTAGGCCCGCTCTGTATGATGCCCGCTATACCGCACATGGTGTAAATATCCTAAATTATCGGCAGTTGAGGACTGGTATAAAGGTATAAGGGTATAAAGGTTTAAAGGACACTCCTTCACACTAAACCTTTATACCCTTATACTTTTATACTATTTGAATTGTATAGGCAGTTTTGCTACTACATCATCCCATGCCATGACCAGATTGGCTCCGGTATCTGTTTTTTCAAAAAGCATGGTGAAGTATTCCAGTGGAGGGTTGTTGTGCGTAACAGGAATAACAAAACGCTGTACATCTTTTGTGCTGTCCTGTTTAAGCCCCCAGGTATCGATATTGGTATTGAGTGCGATCGTCCAGGTATGTGGTTTGGGAATACAGTAGATGATATAACGGCCGGCTGCAATCCGTTTGTTCTGGATGGTTACAGGTTTAAAAAAAGTGATTTCGGTTGATTCATTGGCTCCCAGGCGCCAGGGTTCGTCGTATTTAAGGATGCTGAGAAAACGACGGCGTGAAAGGTGGGGCCTGCTGTAAATGACACGCGCCACAGGCTGCTCTATTACCTTGCCATTTGCCATCTTAAGCTTTGGATAATCGGTAGGAAAATAGCTCATGTCCATAGGCGACATGTCGGTATTGATATAATACGGGTAATTTTCCTGGGTTGCTGCAGACGCCAGGGTGTCGGTTTTGTCGGATGAAACCGGGGGTATAGTAGCCGGCTTTTTTTCCTGGCCATCCTGGCAGGACAGAAGACCGGTCAGCAACAAGAGTAATGAAAATAGACGGAACAGGTTCATGAGATCGGCGATTAAGGTTGAATGGGAACAGCCACTTTTATATTTTCCCATGCAATAATAAGATTAAAATTCTCTTTGGTTTTTTCAAATGTCATGCATAGCATTTCAGCAGTTTCGCCCAGCGTCTCTACCGGTACTTCTACGCGTACCACGTCTTTAGCCTGGTTATATTTGAAACTACCCCAGATATCGGTTTCCTTATTGATAATAATGGTCCAGAATTTTTCTTTTACAATAGCATAAAGAGTATAACGACCTTTGGGAATTTTCTTACCTGCTATGGTCACCGGTTTGTAAAACTCCAGCTCGGTGGCTTCATTGGCACCCAGGCGCCACAGTTTGCCATATTCTACCAGGTTACCAAAAATGGGACGTCCCTCTCTTCTGGGACGGCTGTAAATAATCCGTGCAACGGGCGGTTCCGGCGTTTTGTTCTGGATCTTGAGGAGCGGATAATTTACCGGGTAGTAGCTGACATCCAACGGCGACTTATCTGCATCGGGCAGCGAAGTCTGGGCAAAACTGTTTAGACTGAGCAACAGACTCAGGCCGGCAAGAATGGCTTGTTGTACAAATTTCATGAGCGCAAAATTATAGGATACAAAACTGAACCAGCCGCCGCTGGTCATTATAAATCCTGTAAAAGACGTTCATACTCTTCGTGGGCAAAAGGCAGCACGTCTTTCCAGAACTGACGATAACAACTCTCCAAAAGTTGGTAATGCTTTTCAAAAAGCTCCCTGGCCGCCTCACTGCTATCCATATAAGCAGCCCTGCGCACAAGGCCTCCAAAGCTATTGTAAATGCCCTGGTGCGACTGATAATGATACAGCCAGTTTTGTTCTTTCATATAAGGGAACATACGGGCAAAGGGTTCGGGAAACCATTGCTGCTGTTGTTCCAGTTGCTGATATACCTCACGGCTAAAGGGCCGTAATCCGTCTGGTGTAAAGGCTGTTTTATCCAGTGCCAGAAAATGGTCATAGACCACATCTACAAATGCGCCACTGTATAAACGGTAAGCGGGTCTGAATATTTCGCTGGCCTGCCTTGTGGCCGGATGCTCGTCTGTAAAAGTGTCGATAGACCGGTGCAGCATTATGCCTGCCTGTATGGGCAGAGGGTACAGTAGTTTTTTCTTTCCCTTAACAAAATCACTGATCATATTGCCCAGCAGGATCTGGGGATGACGGAAAGATAAACGGGCGTGGGCCAGGTAATTCATCAGTGTAGGTTAATTGAGTATTCGTTGAGGGACGGCACTCTAATTTACTACAATAATGGTGAGCTGTTAGTTGCCGGCAAATGTTACAATAGCCTTTATTAAGTCTGCCGGCAGCGGCAGAGAGGGGTCAGTATATGCCTTACTATTGGCTGCACGATCATTTCCCCTGACAGTTTTTAATACATGATTCATATCGTCGACCAGCAGCAGTTTTGCAGCAGGGTTTGCCGTATGAAGCGCTTGCGCATCGGCCTGTGTTACCTGCAGATCTTTTGTACCCTGTACAATGAGAGCAGGGCACGATAGACTGGCAATGAGTTCAGCGGGATCGAGTGGCAGCCACGATTGCAGGTATGGTTGCACGGCAGGAGCCAGCAGGCTGAGCAGTGCCGGATTTACTTTTTTAACCCGCAAACCGTTTTCCAGCGAATCAAGCGCCCGTGTAAATTCCTGGAAAAGTTTATCCGGGAATTGTGACTTTGTTTGCTCTTTGAGCAATATGCCTGCCTTGCGGCCTGCGCCAGCCAGGCTGATAAATCCATCTGCTTTTACTTTATTGGCGATCAGCAGACCAATTAACGATCCTTCACTATGGCCGGCGATGAGGATACGTTTATACCCTCTTTGACGCAGGAGGTTAAAAAGAATTTCTGCATCGGCAGCTATATCCTCGATGGTCATGGCAGACACGCTGGTATTATCGGTGAGTTTGCTTTTACCCACCCCACGTTTATCGTAGCGCAGGCTGGCGATACCATGCGCAGCCAGGCTATCGGCCAGTTGCAATAAGGAATTACTACCACCCGGCAGGAGAGGTGTATTGCCATTGCGGTCGGTGGGACCGGAGCCGGCAATGAGCAGAACAGCTATTTTTCCAGCATCACCGGCTGGTTTTACCAGGCTGCCTGAGAGGGTTACTCCCCCGGCTTTCTCGGTGATCTCTTCTTCAGGATAGGGCCTGGCAGAGCTGTTTGACGATGTAACCGATTCATTGTTAACGTTTTTGGTCAGTGTTAGCGGTATCTTTACAACCTGAATAAAATGGCCCTGCAGGAGGGTGTCATTTACCAGGCTGCCCTCATAACCAATTCGCATAGAATTGATTTTCATGCGTATAGAGGAACCGTTGACGATCACAGAATCCAGGCCAATACCATATCCGCCCTGGTCGGGGCTATCCATGGTAGCCATCCACCGGCCATTGGGTTCATTTTTTATATGAAATACGATGCGCAGGCTTTGACCTGCCTGGATGGTACCGGACCAGGTACCGGTAAAGCTGCTTGTTTGAGCGGGCAGTGTGTATTGAAATACAATGAATAAGGTTAGGAGAAAAGATTGAATTTTCATACACGAGACTTAAGGTTGAAGTGTATTTTTTTGTTTTTTCCGGTACAGCAAGTAGGAATATACCATAGGGATGAATGTGATAATCATAGTAATGCATATAAAAACGATGAGCACCACTTTTGAGGGAAGCAGGAAGGCCAGTAAAAAGAGGAGTATGCCTCCGCCAAACCAGAGTTTGCCAGCCAGCCGGTGGGTTTCTTTCCAGTTTTCTTCATCGTGCAGTGTCCACGGCAGCCGTATGCCGGCAAAATAATTCGGTTTGAGGTTGAACATATAATTTCCCAGAATACACCAGAATGCTCCTAAAACGGCGACTAATAAATTCATATTCAATGAAAGAGAGCCAATATGACTAGTATATATAATAAAAAAGGTCATAAAGGACAACAACAGGGTAATAGCAAAGCCCATTTTTTTGAGCCGCGCCTTGTTTTCGGGGGCTGACTTTTTGGGGTCTATTTTATAGATAAGCGGGAAAAAAAGATATATGGCAGTAGTCAGGGCCGTTAAGAAGAACACGAGGGTCACCAGTTCTGTTTTACTGCCAAAACGGTCCGGATTGCCCTGAAAATCAAAGTGCATGGGCACTTTGTCGGGCAGATTGTTCCAGATGCTGGCAAGGTAGGTTCCCGGGGCAAGGATTGCCAGCCAGGCGGTAAGGTTCAGTAGTCTTTTCATATTATCGCTTTTTAGAACTGAATTGCATCAGCCATTTCATAATCTCATCTACTACGGTTGTATTCAATGAGTAATAAATGTATTGTCCTTCCTTTTCGGCGCTAACCAGTTTGGCCTGTTTTAATATATCGAGATGATGTGAAATGCTGGGCCAGGACATATTAAAGCGTTCCGCAATTTCGCCAGCTGTCATATCTCTTTCCCGCAACAGCTCCAGTATTTCGCGCCGGGTACCGTCGTTCAGCGCTTTGAAAATGCTGTTCATTCCACAGTTTATTCGTTAAATATTTAGACAAATATCTAAATAAAAAAATATTTTATCAAATCAAATCTGTATCAATTGCGGACTTACTGCTTATAAGTGGTCGAAAAAAAGGGATGTGCGGTTAATGTAAGATAACAGCTGTTAACGCTGTTTAACACCCGTTTCCATTAATCCCAATTTGCTTGTGCAGAGGTGTAACCTGCGATACTTTTGTGTCGTCATACTTACCAAATGACAATTTTTAAAAAATAACCCTAACAAAAAAATACTTCGAGTTATGAAAAAGATGATCCTTACACTGGCAATCGCAATCAGCAGTCTTGCTTCATTTGCAGCCGGAGAAGAAACAACAGTAAATGCTACTATTCAGAATGCATTCAACAAAGAGTTTGCCGGTGCTACCGATGTAGCATGGACAATTGGCAAAAACAGTTACAAAGCTTCTTTTGTAATGAACAGTCAGCGACTGACGGCTTATTACACTACAGATGGAGAGCTGATGGGTATTACCCGCAACCTGAGCTCACTGGATCTGCCGCTGAATCTGCAGACAGGCCTTAAGAAAAGTTATAGCAGCTACTGGATTTCTGATTTGTTTGAAGTATCAAACAATGATGGCAGCAGCTACTACATTACACTTGAAAAAGCCGATGAAAGTATTGTACTGGAGTCAAGCAACGGCAGCAAGTGGACTGTATACAAAAGAATAACAAAAGCATAAGCAGTTAGTTTTGGTGTGTGGTAAAAACAAGCCCCGTACTTCTGCTTTCGGAGACGGGGTTTTGTTTTAATAAATCGGAACAACCACACTTTTATTTATACTAATCATTTCATCATTAACCTTAACCTTTTCTATGAAGAAGATTTTAATCCTGCTGCCATTGATGCTGGCAGCGACAATCGTGGGGTTTGCCGCCGGGCCGGTCCCCGCCAGTGATCCAGCTGTACAATCATTTTCCCGTCAGTTTGCCGGCGCACAAAATGTGAGCTGGTCAAATGGAGAAGACGGTTTGCAACGGGTCACTTTTGTATGGGCAGGCCATCGTGCGCAAGCCTATTTTTCGGCCGCAGGCGAATTTCTGGGAGCCATGCGCGGTTTGTTTTATCAGCAGCTGCCGCTTTCCGTGATTCGTGCTGTTGACAAACGTTACAACAACCCTATAGTGCTGGAGGCGCGTGAGCTGAGCAACCAGGAGGGAACAACCTATTCATTGCTGATCGAGTACCGTTCCAAAAGGATGCGTGTGAAGCTGAATGGTGACGGAGGTTTTGAATCTGCCGAACGGGTAAAATAAACGCCTTACAAAAAGCCATGAAAATGGGCCGTCCGTTGCAGGGCGGCCTTTTTATTTAATGACCAACTAATGATTGCGGGGGGAAGGGAATAGAGTAAAATTGTAATTTTGCGCTCTTACCCGCATTGTCCCCCGCCTGATTGGGGTCTGAAGGCGGAAGATTAAATCAATCAGACATGAACAAAGGTCCCATTTCGAAGTTTATCGAACATCATTACCGCCATTTTAATGCAGCTGCGCTGGTAGATGCTGCAAAAGGTTATGAGCAGCATTTGCTGGAAGGCGGTAAAATGATGATCACACTTGCCGGTGCTATGAGCACAGGCGAGCTGGGTATTTCGCTGGCCGAAATGATCCGCCAGGGTAAGGTGGATATCATAAGCTGTACAGGTGCCAATCTGGAAGAAGATGTAATGAACCTGGTGGCGCATTCACATTATAAACGTATTCCCAACTATCGCGATCTGACTCCTCAGGAAGAATGGGATCTGCTGGAAAATCACTACAACCGCGTTACTGATACCTGCATTCCCGAAGAAGAGGCTTTTCGCCGGCTGCAGAAACACCTGGTGAAACAGTGGAATGAAGCCGAAGCAAAAGGAGAGCGTTATTTCCCGCACGAATTTTTGTATAAGGTAGTGCTCAGCGGCGACCTGAAACAGTATTATGAGATCGATCCCAAGGACAGCTGGATTGTTGCAGCGGCAGAAAAAAATATTCCTATTGTGGTACCAGGCTGGGAAGACAGTACTACCGGCAACATCTTTGCCAGCTATGTGATAAAGGGTGAACTGAAAGCATCGACGGTGAAGAGTGGTATTGAATACATGGTATGGCTGGCCGACTGGTACCGTCAGAATTCAGCAGGAAAAGGAGTGGGTTTCTTCCAGATCGGTGGCGGCATTGCCGGCGATTTTCCCATCTGTGTAGTGCCCATGATGTATCAGGATCTGGAATGGCATGATGTACCTTTCTGGAGCTATTTCTGTCAGATCAGTGATTCTACCACCTCTTATGGATCTTATTCCGGAGCTGTGCCCAACGAAAAAATAACCTGGGGCAAACTGGATATCAATACACCGAAGTTTATTGTGGAAAGCGATGCTACCATTGTGGCGCCGTTGATTTTTGCGTGGGTGCTGGGGTGGTAAGATAAGTTTAAAGGTTTAAAAGTATAAAGGGCTTATGGAGATTTTGCACTCTTTAAGCCCTTTATACTTTTAAACCTTTAAACTTTTATACTTCTTAGAAGCCTTTTGGCTTTTCGAGCGTCAGGTCTCTTTTCAGCATATCATTGCGGTTGGCCATTTCCCAGGCGGTATAGAATACCAGCTGACCGCGTTTGGCCATAAGGGGATAGTTGATCTTGTCGGGGGTATCTGTAGGACGGTGGTAATCTGCATGCACACCGTTGAAATAGAAAATTACAGGCACACCTTTTTCTGCAAAATTGTAGTGGTCGCTACGATAGTAGAAACGGTTTTTATCGTTAGGATCGTTGTATTTACGATCGAGTTTCATTTTTACATTTTGCTTGTTTACCTGATCGGTGATAGTAGCCAGGTCTGTACTCAGCTTGTCGTCGCCGATAATGTATATGTAGTTGGCAGAGTCTTTGTCTTTGAGGTACTCTTCGCCAATACGGCCCACCATGTCGATGTTGAGATCAACAGTGGTTTTCTCGAGCGGGAACAGGGGGTGGTTGGCATAGTAAGCAGAACCCCACAGGCCTTTTTCTTCACCACTTACTGTCATGAATACGATTGTGCGGCGGGGGCCTTTACCTTCTGCTTTGGCTTTGGCGAATGCTTCGGCCATTTCCAGTACGGTAGTAGTACCGCTGCCATCATCGTCTGCACCGTAGAAAATTGTAGTGTCGTTGCGTTTACCTACGTGGTCATAGTGTGAGGTAAGTAATACGTATTCATCTTTTTTATCGGTGCCTTCGAGTACGCCTACTACGTTGGAGGCATAGGCTACCTTGCTGGTTTTGCTGAAGCCCAGTTCGATTTCGGCATTGTAGATCTTTGCAGGAACAGCGGCTGATTTCATTTTTTCGATGATGCCTTTGTTTTCGGCACCCATGATTTTTTCTGCCACACTTTCAGAGATATAGAATGACTGGGGCATGATGGTGGCAGGATAGCCGTTCATGCTATAGTTGGAAGTGCTGTTAAAGGTTTTACGGGGAAAGTTGCCGTACACAACCAAAACGGCGGCAGCACCTTTGGCTTGTGCATTGCGAATCTTTCCGAATATGTTGGCGGGAGAGGCAAAACCACCTGCAGAAGGTTTGTAACCGGCAGGGCTGCCATCCAGAATCAGAACCAGGCGACCTTTTACATCGAGGTCTTTATAGTCATCCATAGCACCATCCACAATACCGTAGCCGGCAAAAGCAACCTGAGAAAAACGCAGGTCGGCTGTGTGGTTACCGTTGGCATTGGGCTGAAAATCGCGATTGAGTTCAAAGCTGCTACCATTTACTTTCATTGAAGTGCCGGTAACGCTGTCTTTGTAAAGGGGGTAAGTCTGGCGATAGCTGCCATTGTTGCCCGGCAGCAGACCCAGTGATTTGAAATGAGCTTCAATGTAATCAGCAGCTTTTTCCAGACCTGGCGAGGGTGTGTCACGTCCTTCCATTTCCTTGCTTGCAATGATGTACAGGTGCTTTTTCATGTCGGCAGCCGTGATGGTCTTGGCATAAGTGCCAGGATTGGCTTTTTTTTGTGCCGTGGCCATCAGGCAAATGCCCAATGATAGCGGCAGCAATAATCTTCTCATGGTTTGTTTTATTTTAATAAAGGAATATTCCCAAACTTAAGTGAAAAAGCGGGAGAAAAAAGGCTCTTTTGATAAATGGTTACCGGAATCAGGAGCAGGCTATCTTACCTACCCGGCTGGCGTGGCGGCCACCTTCAAACCCGGTAGTCATAAAGGTAGAAACCATACGTTCAGCATCGCCTTCGCGTACAAAACGGGCAGGAATACAAATGATATTGGCATCATTGTGCTGGCGGGTAAGTTTGGCTATTTCGTCGCCCCAGCAGAGAGCTGCACGTATGCCCTGGTGTTTATTGGCCGTAATAGCCACGCCATTGGCAGTGCCGCAGAGCAGGATGCCAAAAGCATAGTTGCCGCTTTCTACCGCTGTAGCCACGGGATGGGCATAATCGGGATAGTCGACAGAGTCTTTACTGTGCGTACCAAAATCTTCGAATAAAAGACCCTTGCCTTCAAGAAAGGAAATAAGATCTTCTTTGTAGTCAAACCCGGCATGATCGCTGCCGATGGCAATAGGTTTTTGCAGGTCAAAAGGAGAAGTCATAGTTCACTGTTTTCAGCAGTTGCGGCCCTAAAGTTACCGAGAAATAACCATAGGAACACAGGAATAAGTCAGTGACTTTATATTTTAACGGGGTTTATCAACTCCACTCCTGTACTTCCTGCTCCTTCTGGCGTTTATTAATACGCGAAGCTACCAGTATACTTGCTTCATATAACAGATAAAGCGGAATAGTTACAATCGTGAGACTGAACGGATCTGTAGACGGTGTGATGATGGCCGCGGCAATAATGATAATAACAAAGGCATGGCGGCGGTATTTGCGTAGAAAACTACCGGTTACAAAACCAATGCGGGCCAGTACCATTACGAGCAATGGCATTTGAAACAACACCCCAATACCTACTGTGGTATAGATAAGATTTTCGAGATAGTCAGAGAAAGTGGGCATGATGGTGATCTGCTCACTCAGCTTATAATTGAAGTAGAAATTAACCATGAAGGGAGTGAGGATAAAATAACCGAACGCCACACCCATAAAGAAAAGCAGGGATACCCAGAAGATAACCCCTCGTGTATTTTTTCTTTCTTTGGCTGATAAGGCTGGCCGTACAAAGCGCCAGAATTCCCAGAATATATATGGGAAAGCAATGATGAAACCTCCAATAAAGGCCAGGGTAAAAGAGGCAATGAACTGCCCGGTCATGGTTGTCTCCAGAAACTTGGCATCTACCTGTTTAAAACAGAGCACATCGCCAATACCAATTGTTTTTCCAAACTGGCAAAGCCAGCGGGCCGAAATAAAATCTGCTTTGGTGGGGCCAAACAGTACTGTATCTACTACAAAATCGGAGAATATGAAAACAACAATGGCGCATACCAGCACCGCAATTACAGAGCGGACAAGGTGCCAGCGGAGTTCTTCCAGGTGGTCGATAAACGACATTTCCTCGGTGTCACTATTCTTCTTTCTCCGGTTAAAAAAATCGAGCAGGGCCATTGGGTATTACAATAAAGTGGGGCAAATTTAGCTGATTACAGGATTATCGCGGGTAGATTTTGGTAAACAGCCCAAACCCTGGCTTATTTCAGCTTTTTGAGCTTTACGGTTTCAATACGGGTATCGCTCACATTAATGACGTCAAATTCATAATCGTCAATAATAATACGTTCTTTCTGGCGGGGAATGGTTTCGTGGAAATTGATGATATAACCCGAGAGCGTCTCCGATTCGTTTTCGGGAAAATCGAGTCCGTATTTCTGCTCCAGGTAGTCAAGTTCGAGGCGGCCGGAGAAAATATATTCATTTTCTGCCAGCTGTTTCTCTACAAACTTTTCGGTGTCGTATTCGTCCTGGATTTCGCCGAAAAGCTCTTCCAGCACGTCTTCCATGGTGATAATGCCGGCTGTACCGCCAAATTCGTCTACTACCCAGGCAATGCTCTTGCGCTCGTGGCTGAACTTGCCAATCAGATCAGCTGCGCTCATGCTTTCGGGAACCGCCGGGATGGATAGCAGTACATCCTGCAGGGTTTGCGGCTTCTTAAAGAGGTCTATCTGATGAATATATCCGACAATGTGATCGATATTGTTTTCAAAAACCACCAGTTTGCTCAGCTTGGTTTCGACAAACCGCCGGCGCACTTCTTCGAGCGGGGTATTTAGGTTTACGCCAATTATCTCCTTACGCGGCACCAGGCACTGGCGGATCTTGACTTTAGGAAACTCCTGCGCCTTTTCAAGAAGCTGTGTGTTCTGGTCCTGCCGTGATTCAAGGTGGTCGCCCTGAAACAGGTTTTTGAGCTCAGCATGACTGAGCGGTTCTTTTTGCTTATCCAGCTTTACATCAAAAATATAATTCAGCACCCAGCCAGACAGTTTAATAAGTGACTCAGCGAGTGGGGCGAAAATCTGGTAAAAGAAATCGATGATTATGCTAAGGCGGGCCAGCAGCGAATTGCTGTGCGCTCTGAAAAAGGCACGGGGAATGAATTCAGCAAAAATGAGAACAATGACCGTGGCAAGGACGATTTCAACAAAGATGTGTACGAGATCGGAGCCAATATGCCAGTATTTCCAGATTGGCTGCATGACCGAACTTATCTGCAGGCCCAGAAAAGTGAGGAATACCGTAAACCCGATAAGGGTCATACCGATAAAACTGGTGGGAGTATCTACAAACCTGCCGAGCAGTAAACCGGTGCGTGTGCCCTGCTTGCGTTTCAATTCAATATTGAGCCGGTTGGCACTGTAATAGGCCATTTCAATACCGGAAAAAAAACCCATTAGCGAAAGGGTCAGCACAAACCAGACTATGGTACTCCACTCTGCGGTCATAGGGTAAAGATAATAACTGGAGGGGCAAGTTCAAAGGTATAAAAGTATAAAAGTGAGTCTGCCATAGTCATGACATTTCAAACCCTTATACTTTTAAACTTTTATACTATGCTTTCGACAAAAACTCGCTGACAATTTTTTCTGCCCTGCTGCAGGCTTCGGCAAGGTCATCGTTTACAATGCAGGTATCAAAATGATCCTTAAAGGAAATTTCGTAAGAAGCTTTATTGACTCTTGCGGCCAGCGACTCGGGTGTTTCTGTACCCCTTGACTCGAGTCTTTTACGCAGCTCATCTACAGATGGAGGCTCAATGAAGATAGAGAGGGATGTACCGGGATATTGCTGCTGTACGTGTATAGCGCCTTTTACATCAATATCGAGGAGGGGACACTGTCCCTTATCCCATATACGTTGCAGTTCGGCTTTTAATGTGCCGTAATATTTTCCTTCATACACCATTTCCCATTCCACAAATTCATTTTGCTGGATCTTTTGCTGAAAATCGGCCAGGGTCAGGAAATAATAATCTTCGCCGTGTTTTTCATAAGCACGGGCCGGGCGTGTGGCGGCAGAAATAGAAAAAGCCAGTTGAGGAAGCTGCTGCAGCAAATAACGGGTGATAGAAGTTTTACCAGCTCCGGAAGGAGCCGTAATGATAATCACCCTGTTTTGAAATGATTGCATGTGCAAAGAAAGGGAAAAAAGTGATCAGTATTCAGTGCCCGGTAGTCAGTGGTCTGGAAGGTATAAAAGTATAAAGGTTTAAATGTTATTACCCTATATCTTATACGTTTAAACTTTTATACTCTCTTTATATCTGCCCCGAGCGCCTGTAGCCGTTTATCGATATACTGGTAGCCGCGGTCAATTTGTTCAATGTTTTGAATAACGCTTTTTCCTTCTGCACTAAGGGCTGCAATAAGCAGCGATACACCTGCGCGGATGTCGGGACTGCTCATGGTAATGCCGCGCAACTGCTGTTCGCGTTCAAGTCCTATCACCACAGCGCGGTGAGGATCGCAGAGAATGATCTGTGCGCCCATGTCGATCAGTTTATCTACAAAGAACAGGCGGCTTTCAAACATTTTCTGGTGAATGAGTACACTGCCTTTTGCCTGTATGGCCGTAACCAGTACAATGCTAAGCAGGTCGGGGGTGAAGCCAGGCCAGGGATGGTCATAGATGGTCAGCACGCCGCCATCGAGATAGCGCTGTACTTCATAGATATCCTGCGGGGGAATATGTATATCATCGCCCTTCATTTGCAGGTCAATGCCCAGTTGCCTGAATTTTTCGGGAATGATGCCCAGGTGTTCGATACCTGCCCCTTTGATGGTGATATCGCTTTGCGTCATGGCCGCCAGGCCAATGAATGAGCCTACTTCGATCATGTCGGGCAGCATACGGTGCGTGGTGCCACCCAGGCTTTCTACTCCTTCTATGGTGAGCAGATTGCTGCCGATACCGCTGATGCGGGCGCCCATACGATTGAGCATTTTACAAAGTTGCTGCAGGTAGGGCTCGCAGGCAGCATTATAAATGACCGTAGTGCCAAGCGCCATACTGGCAGCCATAACCAGATTGGCTGTACCTGTTACGGAAGGTTCATCGAGCAGCAGATGTGTGCCATGCAGGTTTGGTGCTTCGAGATGAAAGAAGCCGTCTTCGGGATGATAGTTGAACCGGGCACCCAGGCGCTCAAAGCCGATGATATGGGTATCGAGCCTGCGCCGCCCGATTTTATCGCCGCCCGGTTTGGGAATAAAGGCTTTGCGATAACGCGACAGCATGGGTCCGGCCAGCATTACAGAGCCACGAAGCCGTCCGCTTTTGCTGCGGTAAGCATCGCTATGCAGGTAGTCAATATCCACATCATCTGCCTGAAAAATGCATGTGTGCCGATCGGGCCGCTCCACTTTTACATTCATTTCCTGCAGTAATTCAATCAGCAGGTTTACATCCAGGATGTCGGGAATATTGGTGATGGTTACTTTTTCGGGTGTAAGCAGTACGGCACTTATAATCTGCAGGGCTTCGTTTTTTGCACCCTGGGGAACAATTTCGCCTGCCAGGCGTTTGCCGCCCCGAACCTCAAATGAATGCATGGAATTGACTGATTGATGTGGGTAATACTATCCGGCACAGACCGAATCTGCTGCAAGTTAGTTTTTTGACACATTCGGGAAATGTGCCGGACAGAAAAGGCCGGCATTTTTTTGCCGGCCCTGTATAAATTTCACTGACAGAAATCAGTAGCGTTTTTTCTTGAAGTTACCGCCACCATTACGGTTCTCGTTTCTGCGGTTATTGCCACCACCATTGCGATGCTGGAACTTGTTGCGTTGTTTACCATAGCCACCACGCTCCCGCTGATTGTCCTGCTGTGGACGAAACGCTTTTACCTGGGGCGTATTGGTGAACGTAAGCTGTCCGTTGGTGATGGAGTTCAGTTCGCTCTGGATCGCATCATCGTGTACGGTTTCTTTATGCCAGTTGTTATAAGCCAGTTTCATATAATAGGCGATAGCATTGGCAAAACCGGCTTTTTTATCCGGATTCTCTTCTTTCAGTGCTTTCTGAATAATGTCTTCCAGGTTTTTACCCAGGTGAGAATGGCGGGGATAACGCTTGGGGTAAGGAAGCGGTTTGGGTCTTTCACTAAGCGATTCGCGGGTGGGAATGGGGTATGGTGATTTTACTTCCAGTTTAAAATCGGAGATCAGAAATAAGTGATCCCACAGTTTATGACGGAAATCTTCCACATTTTTTAAATGCGGATTGAGAAAACCCATCAATTCGATCACTGCATAGGCATTGCGCTGTCTGCGTTCGGGATCTTCAATAGACAGCAAATGCTCAATCATCTTCTGCACATGACGGCCGTATTCGCGCATGGCCAATCCATTTCGGGTTGTATTATAGTCCATAAAAAAAACAAGTGAGCAACAAATGTAGGAAAGTAAGGCCAGTATCAGAAATATGGCCGGGAGATGCCGCCAGGGCAAAAGAAAGGGGCCCCGAACCAAGGCCCCTTTTACAAGCCACCATCCTCTTCCACCTAAGAGGTCATTTAATTAAAAGTTGGGATACGCTAGACTCCTGGGATCGCTTATCTGTGAGCTTCAACCAATACACACCCGGACTCAAAGAGGCTATCTGAATCGGTGCTGTGCCTGCGGCCTGCACCTCCTTCTGCACTAATACCTGCCCCTGCGTATTATAAATTTGGATATTGAACTGTCCTGACACACTATTATCAAATTTGATACCAACAATGCCAGACGATGGGTTGGGAAACAGAGAAAATTTCACCGATGCGGAACTTTCCAGAACCATCTGCTTAATATTACTGTAGCGAACATACCCATTACTATAAACCTGCTTGATTCTGAAGTAAAAACTACCGGTTTCTCCATTCGGTACGTCATATAACATTCTGTATACATCTGTGGTGCCATTGTTCTTGGGTACCATACCCACCGAAATGAAGTTACGACTATTGCGGCTTACTTCCGCTTCGTAATGGTAATTGGCAAAAGGATCGTCATATCCCCACCATTTAAGCTCCGCCTTTGTAGTACCTATTTTATTTACATTAAATGCACTGATATTAAGTGGTAACACTACCGGAGGGCAGGTACAGTATTCAAAATGAAAATTGACCAGGGCCGAGGTGAGTACCAAAACCGAACTGCTGCCACCGGTCACACTGGCATTAGCAGATACACTGATATCATAGTTATAGGTTACACTGTCTGAACCGTAAAATTGAGAAATAGTGGTAGAGTCGCTGATAGTACGGCAAAGCTGTGTATTAAGAACCGTGTCGTGACCCAGGGCTACGCGGTCTGGTCCAGAGCCCAGCACGCCATTGGTGGCGGCAAGGTTATAGGGGCCATAATTTTTGGTAATGCTGTTTGACAATGGCGAGCCCAGGCCGGGTCCGCTGATCTGGTCATTACGAATATAACTAAAGGTAGCTGTCTGGGGTGATACCGACAGGTTTTCAATTGCCAGGGTGTCTACAACACCTGTAATGGTAATGCAAAGACGTACACAGGTAACCATACCAGAGGTTGGATTGAACTGTGGAAATTTTACGGGTGTGGAAGTGATACCTGTTCCAAATGCAATTGTCGTGTCAAAGGCAGTGGCGCCACCGGGGTGCCCATCAGGGCATTGTGCCATGCCATTGCTGGCAAAAGCGAAGATAAAAGAAAGGGGCAGCGTCCATCGGATCAAGGGGTACAAAGCTTTCATAGGCTACCGGGTTGGATGAATACGGAATATTGGATTACACTTAAAGAAACATAAAGGTAGCTACGTTGCGCCAGTCATACAATTGTAATTATACCTTTTTTAAGGCACCGTATTCCGTGAAAACGGTATTGTTTTTATACGAAGCAGAACAGGATTTTCTACTGGTAAATAAAGCGATATCAACATTGGTTTCAGGTTTATTTTCGATGGCGCTAAATCGGAAAAACACCGCGTAAATATCTCCGGGCGGTCTTAGTCAACCGGGCTAAGCTTTAACTTTGCAGCGCTTCATGAATATAGCGATAGATATTTCCTGGTTTGCGGGCAGTCAACAGCCTGCTCACCGGGCTCTGATGCAACTGCTCGGGCAGTTGCTGGCTGTACGCACTGCAGACCGGTTTATTTTATTAATACAACCCGATCAGCAAGCGGCAGGCGCCGGCTTACAGGGGGCAGTGCTGCTGCCGGCTTTACCATCTGCCGAACAGGGCATTGCCAGCTGGTATAAGCGCCAGTTGCCTGGTCTGTTGCAGCAGCAACAGGCTGATATTTTTATGGGCCGCCCTGGTTTGATGGCTTCTTTAAACAATGTGGCTCAATGTGGCTGGCTCATGGGTGACACTCATCAGTACCCGGCCGGCGTTACCGGCTGGTGGGCGCGCTGGCAATATCGCCGCCAACTACCCCGGATGCTGTCAAAAGCTGCTATTCTGCTGACTGCCAATAGCTGGCAGGCTGCACGTTGGTCTGCTGCCAGGCCTGCTATGGCATCCCGGATCCGTTACCTGCCCCCGTTTCCCGCAACGGATATGCCGAGGGCAGACTACGATGAAAAACAGGCGGTAAGAGACCGGTATACGGAAGGCAGGAATTATTTCCTGGTTACCGGGCCCTTCCATGCCCAATCAAATATCATAACCCTGCTGAAAGCATTTTCCCGTTTCAAAAAAAGGCAGAAAACGGAATGGAAACTGGTGCTTGCCGGCCCGGTTGATGCGGGCTATCCACAATTTTCGGTCAGCCTGGCCAGCTATAAATACCGGACAGATGTCTGTCTGTATGACCAGGCTACCGATGAAGAGCAGCGATTGCTGATAGCCGCCGCCTACGCGCTGATTGTGCCGGCTGATCAACAGGTTGAGTACACCACACTGGCCCGGGCCTGGGCCGCAGGCATTCCCCAACTATTGCCGGCAACGCCGGAAAATGAAATATGGGCAAAAGATGCCGCAGTATATGTGGATATTGCGCAACACGAAGCTATTGCCGACCAGCTGATGCGTTTATATAAGGATGAGGATTTTTATAACCGCCTGAGTAAGGCTGCCGGCCAGCGGCATCAGGAGAATCAATGGCCGGTTGTAACAGATTGGTTCAATTCACTTTTTATTGACCTGCAGCGTTCATCTCCTGATTCCGGTGGTTGAGCAGCAATCAGTACCTTTGCACTTCTTTAATCAAACAGAAATATGGCAGAGTCCAACATTATTATTCAGGTAAATACAGACGAAAACCGGGTTCCCGATAAAATATCCTGGAAGGCCAGCGATACCACCATTCAGGACGCGCAGGCGGCCAAAGCCATGATGCTGGCTTTTTGGGATGGCGCAGAAAAAACCGCTTTGCGGATTGATCTTTGGACAAAAGAAATGATGGTCGATGAGATGGCTGATTTCTTTTATCAGACACTGATGACGATGGCTGATACCTACGGCCGTGCCACCAACCAGCAGGAAATGGTAGCCGATATGAAAAAATTTGCTCATGGCTTTTATGAGAAATTCAGAGAGCAGCAACTGAAGACGAATAAGGCCTGAACCGTCTTAAGAACAGAAAACTATTCTTTATTTCAAAACAAGGATGGATATGAATCTCGAACAAAAAATCATGGCTGAACTGAAAACAGCCATGCTGGCAAAAGATGAAAAAGCATTACGGAGTCTGCGGGCTGTAAAAGCTGCGATCCTGCTGGCCAAAACAGCCGAAGGCGGAAGTGGTGAATTGAAAGAAGAAGAAGAAATAAAACTGTTGCAGAAACTGGTAAAGCAGCGCAAAGACAGTCTTGATATTTTTATGCAGCAAAACCGTCCGGATCTGGCTCAGAAAGAGCAGGAAGAGCTGGATGTGATTGAAAAGTTTTTACCAAAACAAATGAGTGCCGAAGAACTTCGTGAGGCACTGACCGCCATCATTGCACAAACCGGTGCACAATCGCCTGCGGATCTTGGTAAAGTCATGGGTATGGCTACCAAACAACTGGCTGGTAAGGCTGATGGCAAAGCCATTTCTACGATGGTCAAGGAGATGTTAAATAAATAAACGGGTATACGCAGCGCAGCCGCGCTGCGTTTTACCACGTGAACCATCTTTCCAGCCTATGCTTATTGATCTTCTTTTTGTAATACTGCTTGTACTGGCAGTAATCAAAGGTTTTCAGCGTGGACTTATTGTAGGCGTCTTTTCATTTGTGGCCATACTGGTAGGCCTGGCAGCTGCCATCAAACTTTCGGCGGTGGTGGCTGGCTATATCGGCGAGTCTGTACGTATCTCTGATCAATGGCTGCCGGTTATTTCATTTGCCGTTGTTTTTATTGCTGTTGTATTGCTGGTGCGTCTGGGAGCCAACCTGCTCGAAAAAACAGTGGAGATCGGTATGCTGGGCTGGCTCAACCGCCTGGGTGGTATTTTGCTTTATGTAGCCTTGTTTACCATTGTATACAGTGTGTTGTTGTTTTATGCAACAGAACTGCAGTTGCTTTCACCGGCGGCTACAGAGCGTTCTGTTACGTACTCCTACATCCAGCCATGGGGTCCGCGGGTGGTAGGTAGTTTTGGTACCGTGCTTCCATTTTTCAGGGATATGTTTGACGATCTGAGCAGGTTCTTCGATGGGGTCGCCGAAAAAATGTAATGAACATATTTTCTTTTTTATCTCTGGCCTTCGTCCTTTTACCCTACCCCTTTCGCCTTCTCTGCGCAGGTTCTTCGACGGAGTCGCCGAAAAACCGTAATGGATGTATTCCCATCTTTATCTCTAACCTTCGTCCTTTTACCCTTTACCGTACCCCTTTCGCCTTCTCTGCGCAGGTTCTTCGACGGAGTCACCGAAAAACCGTAATGGATGTATTCCCATCTTTATCTCTAACCTTCGTCCTTTTACCCTTTACCGTACCCCTTTCGCCTTCTCTGCGCAGGTTCTTCGACGGAGTCACCGAAAAACCGTAATGGATGTATTTCCATTTTTATCTCTAACCTACTTCCTTTTACCCTTTACCTCAAACCTTTCACCTTCTCTTTATTTGGTATGTTCAACGGGATCGCCTATTTTCGTATAGTCTACAATAATGGTAGACTATAATTTCTGCGCATATGCAATTGAATTACCTGGGTCTGGCGGTGCCATTTTTTATTTTCTTTATTGCGCTGGAGTATTACTACTCGCGCCGTAAAGGAAAAAATTTTTACCAGTATGCCGAGTCGGTTGCCAATCTGAATGTTGGCATTGCAGAACGCCTGCTTGATGTATTTACCACCGGGCTTTTCTTTTTTGTGTTTGATTACATTCATAAAAACTGGGCCGTCTTTGATATTAAAGCCAACTGGTGGACCTGGCTGTTGTTGTTTCTGGCAACAGACCTGGTATGGTACTGGTATCACCGCCTGGCGCATGAGATCAATGCCTTCTGGGCGG
>JAGODE010000297.1 GCA_017998385.1 Chitinophagaceae bacterium
GTCGACAACCTCAACAACGAAGTCACCGCCGGTAAGGGACCTGTTGCCGCTCTGCTTAAAGACTCCGTAATGGCCGTGAATATTGCCAATAGCCTGCAAAACATTGAAAAAGGAACAACCAGCTTCAATGAGTTGCTGGAAGCTGCCCGGCACAATATCCTTTTCCGGGGTTATTTCAGGAAACAGGAAAGACAAAAAAAGAAAGCCAGGTAATACCCCGGAACTGTTAGCATATTACCAATAGACGATGATCAGCGATGTGCGATAAAAATTGGCAGGTTTACCGTAGCAATCAGCAGCCTTGCCCGGCTATGCTTAAGCACCTGCGACAGGTTATTTCTGCCATAAGCTCCCATTACCAGAAAAACATGTTTCCGCCGCAACAAATAATCCAGCAGTGTTGTATCGGTATCTCCCTTCAATGCTTCAAAATGTAAATCCGTATAGTGATCTTTCAGCCATTCTGAAAATATGTATTTGTCTTCATCCAGCCATTGCCCGGTTTCGCTCACCTGCAGGATCGTTACCTTTTTATTATGAAGCTGCGGAAACAGGTAAGTAAACTGTTTCATTGCAAATACCGATGAAGCAGATCGGTCATAGGCAAAGACAACCTCCTCCATCTCCGTACAACTTTTCGGGGATATGACTACCGGGCATTCCGCATTCTTCAGCACATACCTGGTAAACGCAGTGGGAGCTCCCCGGTAACTTGGGGTAAAAGATGTTTCCGGATCAATGACCAGCAAATCCGCAAAACGACTTTCCATTACCACCTCTTTTTCAGGTATACCGCGGTTGCGATGAACCTGGCACAGGGTTTCTTCACTGATGCATTTTTCCTTAAACAGGCTTATATTTCTTTCAATGAGTTCTTTCCTGTTTTCATAATTCTCTATCCGGTTTCCCAATGGCTGTTTCCGGCCATCATAATCCGCAGTTTCCTGCAAAACCCTGTCACTGGTTGACAGCATGTTTTCGAGAAATAAGCCGGTAATTTTCGACCGGGTCAATCTACCCAGGTAACAGGCAAATTCTACGGCATTCGTCTCCACCCCCACTGCATCTACGGCAATCAGTATTTTTTCCATAACAATCCTTTTTTCAAAATTATCCGTGTAAAAAATCGTCAGTCATGACGTTTATTAGAAAAAATGCTGATTGTGGTCAAAAAGGGCCGGCTGACCATAATCATACAACCAGATTACCGTTCTCAGACGATAAAGCACGTATCTACACCATATTTGTATGCATACTTGCCCGTAAAAAACGGGCGTAGTACAGTTTTTGCAGGCATACCCTGTCTTCCGGGGCCTTACTTTAGAAAAACTCCTTTCAAATGATTACATATCGCAGCATCATCATTTTCATGCTCATCCTTTTTCTTAGCGGATGCAGCCATAAACATCTGCGGGTGATATGGAAGGCAGAACACAGCTATCCGCTCTCCTATCGCAGAATAATGGTCGCTGTGATCGTAAAAGAACAGGCAGATACTATACGCCCTGCCGTGGAGAGATCAATAACGACCGAACTCAATCGCCGTGGGTACCATGCAGTTGCTGCCTCCGACGAGTTCGGGAAAAACGGGCTACGAAATTTAAGCGAAGAGAATACCTACAGAGAACTCTGTGACAGGGAAATTGATGCCGTGCTGATCCTGGCTATGATTGAAAAGAATATGAAAAAAGCCGATCGCAGAAAAATGCTGAATGAATACACCGGAGTCTATTATTATGACCGGATCTGGCATTACCAGCAAATGCAGGAGGGCTTATGCAATATTGATGGACCTGGCAGTTGTTTGTATGAATGGGAAAGCATTCTGTTTGACCTCCGCGAACTGAGACCCAAATATGTACTGCAAACCCAAAATTACCGCCCGGCAGCGGGGACAGCATCTATCCAGGCTGTATCTAAAGCAGTATTAAAAAAGATATTCGGTAAAAATGGAACTGCTGCTAAAAACTGAATTTTCAAAACGCCAGCAGTGCCGGATTAATGCAGAATTTGTTTCAATGCTGTCAACCCGGCATTTTCATCAACTGGCGTAGAACTCAACTTCCGCACTTTTTTCAAATCGTCCCGTTTTTTCCGTAACCCGTATTCTGAATACAACCCCATGCACCTGTTCTGAATCATCAGTAAAGGGCCAAACCGGCGACACATGCATGGTTTCGCTGCTTATAACAGGCAAGATGCGGGCATTCAATTTTTCAATTGCGGTATCTCTGTCGCTTTTATCTTCCAGCTCTTCATAAACACCCCAGCAGACCGCACTTTTCCAGTTTGAAAGATCTCTGGTATCATCAACCTGGAAACAGACATCAGGATTATTCCGCAGCATATTCACTTTTCTGCCTTCAAAACTGTGAACATAAACGAATTGGCCATCATAAGCATAACTAACCGGTACCACATAGGTCACCCCATTTGCGTGGCAACCAAGACGGCCCACCAACTGTTTTGCAAGCAGCTCATCGATCTCACTTATGGTTAATTTCCCAAACATCGGGTTTGTTTATTCAAAGTAACAACTGCAGGGTCGCCCACATAATGACAGCCATCAGGCTTTTTGCTGAACGTGATCAGCACAATCAGCCAGAGGTAAAACCACTGGCATAGTCTCCGGCCAGTAGCGTTTTATCATTATATTTGATAACCACCTGTATCTGCCGGCAGCAATGCCGGTCACAGATTAGCAGAAACAAGCCATCACGAATTATTAAACAGGTACTAAAAAGCAATTCGCTGTTCGCTTCTTTTTTGCCTGTATGATCATTATACAATTTTTATTATCGTTTACATGGACCTGAAGTCGAATGAACCTTTCTGGTTAATAAAAAACGGGGTGCTCACCTCTTATCCATCGTTGCACCAAAACGTGGAGTGCGATGTACTGATAGTAGGTAGTGGTATTACCGGAAGCCTGATCGCTCACCAGTGTATTGAGGAAGGCTATAAGACTGTCTTGATCGATAAACGTGAGATAGCTCATGGCAGCTCCGCTGCTACCACTTCCATGCTGCAGTATGAGCTGGATAAACCGCTATATCAGCTTAAAGAAGCGATAGGCGAAAAAGGTGCACTTGCCACCTATAGGGCGTGCTACCGGGCTATTGACCAGATTGGCGTCATTGCACGAAAAATAAAGTCACAGGCAGGGTTCAGGAAAAAGATGTCACTTTATTTTGCTGACCGCAAAAAAGAAATTAAAAGCCTCCGGCTGGAACTGCAGGCCCGGCAACTGGCAGGTTTTGAAGCGCACTGGATGGAACCCGCAGCGATCGCCGGTACCTATGACCTGCGGGCAACCTGGGGTGGCATTCTTTCCAAACAGGGTGCCAGCATTGATGCGTTCAGGTTTGTGCACGAGTTGCTGCATTATAACCAGAAGAAGGGATTACAGATATATGATAAAACGGAACTTACTGAAGTGATCCACGGTCATCGTAGCAGCGAAGCCAGGTTGCATACAGGTGCTGCCATTCGCTGCAAAAAGATTGTATACTGTGTAGGCTATGAGAGTGCGCAGCTGATCAGCGAAAAATTTGTTGACCTCCTGAGCACCTACGCCATTGTATCAGAAATAGCACCAGAAATGAGCCGGCAGTACAAAGATCTGCTCATCTGGAATACGGCCGACCCGTATATCTACATGCGCTCAACAGACGATGGCCGTATGCTCATAGGTGGGGCAGATGAACCTTTCCGCGATGCCATGAGGCGCGATAAGCTGATAGGAAAAAAGGAGCAGCGCTTAATCCGTTCGTTTGAAAAATATTTCCCTTCACATACGTTTCATTCAGATTTTGCCTGGGCGGGTACTTTTGGCAGCACTGCTGACAGCCTGCCTTATATTGGAGAACATAAAGACTTTAAAAATTCCTACTTCGTACTCGGATTTGGCGGCAACGGCATCACCTTTTCTGCAACAGGCATGGAAATGGTGTCTTTATGGCTCAGGGGTAAAAAACATTTGCTGACGCCTTTTTTTGCGTTTGGACGATAATGGCTGGCTCGTTACTGTTATTAAAGCAGCTCAACAATTTGTCTGGGCTACATTAGTTACCGGCATGTATAAAACTCTTAGAGAGGCATTCTACTACCTGCAATTTTGTTTTGCTATTTACACTTTTTGAGTATCTTGAGCAGACCATCCCTCCCGCGCGACCGGCGTCTGATCCAAACAGTAGCATCCGTGCTGGTATCCAAAATTTTTACCTAACTAAAAAGTAAATAAGCCTTTTATGCGCCCACAGCTTTTAGCGGTTCTGAGCAGTCTACTGCTTATCGCCTGCAACAATAGTAATGAAAGCAAGGAAAAACAGGAGTCTGACAAAAGCAGTCAGGCCATTGGTTGCGCCACTCCGGCCACCAGCGACAAAGCCTGGTATAGTTCAGGAAAGAAAGCGCCCAAACTACGTGGTCTGGAAGGTATTGAGTTTCGCATTACCACTTCCAGTAAAGAGGCGCAGGAGTATTTTGCGCAGGGTATGATGCTGGCCTATGGCTTTAATCATGCAGAGGCTGCGCGTTCTTTTTACGAAGCTTCCCGCATCGACTCCGCTTGTGCTATGGCTTACTGGGGTTTTGCTTATGTACTCGGGCCCAACTATAATGCAGGCATGGAAGAGGATAATTTTGAACGCGCTTTCGAAGCCGCCGGTAAGGCCAAATCGCTCAGCAAAAACTGCACGCCAAAAGAAGCCGCACTGATTGAGGCATTAGCCACCCGCTATGCCGCTCAGCCTCCTGCCGACCGTAGTTCGCTCGACATCGCTTATGCGGCCGCAATGAAAAAAGTTTTTACTCAATTTCCCGATGACCCCGACATTGGTGCTCTCTATGCCGAAGCTATGATGGACCTTCACCCCTGGGATCTGTATGATAAAAAAACAAAGGCGCTTCGCCCCTGGACACCTGAGTTGCTGACCACTCTGGAGCATCTCATGAAGGTAAACCCCAGGCATCCCGGAGCCCACCACTTTTATATTCATGCGCTGGAAGCTTCTGCCACTCCCGAAAAAGCCATGGCCAGTGCCAGGCTACTGGAGACCCTGGTGCCCGGATCCGGCCACCTGTTACACATGCCTTCGCATATCTATATCAATACCGGCGATTATCACGCCGGTTCATTATCTAATATTGAAGCCGCAAAAATAGATAGCGTGTACACAACGACCTGTCATGCCCAGGGAGCTTATCCGCTGGGATATTATCCGCATAACAATCACTTCCTGGTGGCAACAGCGGCACTCGAAGGTAATTCCAGGCTGGCCTGGCAAACCGCCCGGAAACTGCAGGAGCATACAGCCCAAGAAGTGATGCGCATGCCAGGCTGGGGAACGCTGCAGCATTATTACACCATTCCTTATTATAC
>JAGODE010000048.1 GCA_017998385.1 Chitinophagaceae bacterium
ATCTTTCAGGGCAATACGCTGCAGCCCCTGGTTACCACTTAGCCAGATGTATCCATCAGGATCCTGCAGTATACGATATGTTTCATTAAACCGCAGGCCCGATTCCTGTCCAAATACACGAAAGCGGCCCCGCTGCATTACTACAAGCCCCTTTTCTGTCGCCATCCAGATATCGCCATCACTGTCCTGAAAAAAAGAGTATACTATATCTGCCGGAAACCCATGGCCATGATTGTAGGTACTTATGCTTCCCTGCCGGTCGATCCGGAACATACCGGCACCGCGGCTACCAAACCAGCGATTGCCCTGCCCGTCTTCAAAAGCACATAATAATGTGGCATTGTCAACATCGGCAGGTAAGGTTAACTGCTCAATCCGGTCATTCATATCCATCCGATGTAAACCTCCCTGGCGGGTAGAAATCCAGACAGTATTTTCAGCATCTGTAAAAAGGCTCAAAACGCCATTGTTGCGTAAGCCATGGTGAGTGGTATAATGCCTGTCAAATACACCGCGGGAAAGATTAAAACGATCGAGTCCGTTTGACGTACCAACATAGATATAATCGCCCCGTCCGTAAACGGAAAGCACCAGATTATTGGATAGTCCATTATTCTGCTGGTAGGTATCAACTTTGCCATTGGGCTGCAGGCGGGTAACGCCTCTTCCGGCCGTGCCTACCCAGATATCACCATTCGGGTGCTGATAAATTGCCAGCGTAATTCGCCCGTTAAGCATGCTGCTGGCCGGTGGTATACGGATCAGTGCTGGTTTGATCTGAATGAGGCCAGATGAATTGGTGCCGATCCAGGTCACTTCACTGCCTGCTGAAAGAATTACCCGAATACCATCATGTGCGTATCGGCCCTGTTCGGGAGTATGTAACAGATTCTTTTCATAAATCTGAAATCCTGCACTCCGATAACCAATCCATAACCGGCCATCGGGGGCATAATACAGACTGTTGATATAATTTTCACGAAGCCCCTGTTGTTCGGTCAGCACCAGCGTGTCTTTGCTCAGGCGTACCAATCCGCTGCCACCCGTACCTACCCATACCTCGCGGTCATTTCCCACAACCAGCGAGGTAATGGTTTTATTGGTGAAATAAGAAATGGCCAGAGGCGCCGCGCCGGTTTCGGGCTGTACCAGGAACAGGCCACGGGTAGTTCCAACAAGCAGCCCTTGGGGCGACCAGCGCAAAACGTCTACCGAGCCGGCATGACTCTGATTCCATATAGGTGCCTGTCTTACCTGGCCATTATAATAAAAAAACAGATTGCCATTACTGGAACCGATCCATATTCTTCCATCCTCATCGATCTCCATACACCTGATCCACCCACCTTGTGTATACTCACTAAGATCAATGAGCTGTTCTACTTTTTTTCCGATTCTTACGAGTGCATTCCGGTTACAGGCCCATACATTCCTGCCCCGGCTTGCCAGCGCATAAAAAGTATTGGAACCGATACCAGGTGTAGTGCCTTCATTGAAAATGGTAAAATCGCCGCCATCGAAACGGAAGAGGCCTTCTTCTGTTGCTCCCCATAAAAAGCCTTCATTATCGAGCGTAAGATCGTATACTGTATTTTGCGGTAAGCCGGTTTGATTGTTCCATCCCCGATATACAAAATTGGATAAAATAGAATCCCCATCGGCCTCCCGGGCCAGTACAGACTGGGGTAATAAATACAAAGTGGCGCCCAGCAAAAGAAGCGCAGAGAGTACTAATCGTCGCATTGTTGAGTTTTCAAGCAGTGCCAGCCTTAAGGCATACAGGGTAACCAGTCTGAAATAACCGGCAAGATCCTGCATAATCCGAGGATTTGAGCCGGTGACAATTTAGTACATTTCGAACCGGCAAAAAAGGGGCTTTTCCCACAAATGGGCAGAAAGGTAAAAGCCTGGTTACCGATGAGGGATCCGGCAACCAGGCTTTAGCTTGTTCACCTGCTCTTACACCCAAATGTCGCGAACAGGTGTGCGCAGTGCCTGGGCAATTCTTCGCAAAGTGAGTACTTTGAGGTTTACCTGCCCCGATTCAATCCGGGAAAGGTTTGCCTTTTCAATACCGCACTTGTCGGCCAGATCCTGCTGGGATAGGTTACGCTCCAGGCGCTTTGCGCGGATGCGTTTCCCGATTTTTGTCAGAATTACGTCTTCTTCAGCCATAAATAAATGTATGTGTGAACCAATATGTGATATTACTAATGAATTTCCAATCTTTCTTTGATAATTATTTATTCAGTATCTTGATCCTGCTCAATTTGTTGGTTTTTGCACCAACATCTGTTAAAGGCTTACGGTGATAACACGGCTTTACAATCAACAAAAAAGATTTATCTTGTTGTAATTAATGCCCCGCCGGCCGAGTTTACTGCTCATTGCCGGCTGAAGCAAAGCCTCCGGAAAGGCCTGTTTTAAACGGAAATCAATAAGTGACCGAGCATGGTAAAACCCGTGCTTCAACTATATTTCTCGTTATGGCCCGAACTACATCGATCTCTCAGATTTTGACGTTTACCCTTGCCCTGGTCATTCTTGCCATTGCAAGTGTTTTTTTTATCTCTTTCCGGCAGTCGCAGCGTGTAAAGGATACGGCCGCCTCGGTATTGCATACCGAAGAGGTATTACGGCATATCCAGGATTTCGAAATCAGCATTATGGCCAACGTATCGGCCTCGCGGGGTTACCTCATCACCGGCAGGGATTTCTATCTTGAAGACCTCCAGCGTTCAGAAGAACTTATTGAAAAGCAGATCGGACGGATAAAACATCTCACCCGCGATAACCCCATCCAATCCCGCCGTTGCGATTCCCTGAAAATGCTTGCCCTGGACCGGATCGCTTTTTCGCGCCAGAGCACAATTCTGGCTCCCAAAAATGTAGATGATACCAGCCATGCGGCCATCATGACCCTTAAAGGGCGGGTAAAAACAGACAGTGTGCGCAGCCTGACTGCCAGCATGAAAGCCACAGAGTACAGTCTGCTCCAGAAGCGCCGGATCGCCAACGAACGTACTGTTTTTACCCTTAATACTATCCTCTACTCCATCCTTGCTGCCGGTGTACTGCTAAGCATCCTGGTCATTCATCGCCTTCGCAATGGCATACGCCGGCAACAACTCAACGAAGAAAAATTCCGCGCCTTGCTGGATGCTGCCCCAGATGCCACGGTCATTGTGAACGAGTCAGGACTTATAAAAATGGTCAATCACCAGACCGAAAATCTTTTTGGCTATAACCGAAATGAACTCCTGAATCAACCGGTTGAGGTGCTAATGCCCGTAAGTCTCAAATCAGCTCATGAAAGGCATCGGGGTAATTATATGAAAGCCGCACGTGTAAGATCTATGGGCGAAGGACTTGAACTCAATGCTGTCAAAAAAAACGGCCAATCC
Source organism: Chitinophagaceae bacterium (assembly GCA_017998385.1). Classification (GTDB taxonomy): domain Bacteria; phylum Bacteroidota; class Bacteroidia; order Chitinophagales; family Chitinophagaceae; genus CAYMZZ01. Next base: position 3,405 of record JAGODE010000048.1, read on the forward strand.
TTTCCTGTTGAGATCAGCCTTTCACCCATCCGTACTCAGGAAGGCATGATGGTATCCGCATCTGTAAGGGATATCACCGTTCGCAAAGCCCTGGAAACAGATCTTAAAAAAAGTAATGCCGAACTGGAAGCTTTCACCTATTCCGTATCCCATGACCTGCGTGCTCCTCTAAGGGGTATTATTGGTTTCACTACCATACTTGAAGAAGATTATGCCAGTAATCTTGATGATGAAGCCCGCCGCATTACCGGTATCATTAAAAATAATACCGAAAAAATGGGGCACCTCATCGACGACCTGCTGGCTTTTTCCCGAATGGGCAAGCAGGAGCTGATGAAAACCCAGCTGATGACCGGCAAAATGGTGGAGGAAATTATCGCGGAACTGACTGCCCTCAACCGGTTAGAAACTCCCGGCCGTATTAACTGGAACATCAGTCCGCTGCCACCCATATTTGCCGACAGGAATACGCTGCGGCAGGTTTGGATCAACCTGCTTTCGAATGCTGTCAAATACAGCAGCACAAGACCGCAGGCAATAATTTCTGTTGATTCTTACCAGGAAAACAACTTTACTATATTCCGGATAAAAGATAATGGTGTGGGATTTGATGCACAGTATAGCAGCAAACTGTTCAAAGTATTTCAACGCCTCCACAGTCCCGAAGAATTTGAAGGCACCGGAGTGGGACTGGCCCTTGTAGAAAAAGTGATCAGCCGCCATGGCGGACGTGTATGGGCGGAAGGAAGGGTCAATGAAGGCGCAACATTTTACTTTTCACTGCCCGATCAATAAAACGAAAACCAAAAAAACCAGTTATGAACCCCAACTCAGTAGAAGTACTGTTGGTAGAAGACAATATTGCCGATGCCGAGCTTACCATACGGGAGCTGCGCAAACACAATATGGCCAATCACCTGGTGCATGTAAAAAACGGAGAAGAAGCACTGGAATTTATTTTTGCCAAAGGCAGGTATGCCAGCACCCGCGAAGTACAATACACTCCTAAAATGGTATTGCTCGATATCCAGATGCCCAAAGTAAATGGCATCGAGGTATTGCAGCAGATAAAAGATGACCCGCGTACACGCTCCTTACCAGTGGTGATTCTGACCAGTTCGAAAGAAAACCCCGACATTCAGCGTTGTTACGACCTGGGTGCCAATAGTTATATTGTAAAGCCGGTAAATTTTGAAAGCTTTGCCCAGGCTATCAAAAATCTTGGATTTTACTGGCTATTGCTCAACCAACCACCTGCTTAGGTAATGAATCTGCCATTACGAATATTATTACTCGAAGACAATATTGCGGATGCAGAACTGATACAGCGGGCCGTTAAAAAAAGTCCGATCGAATGCCAGTTCAGGCATGTCAGCAATCGCGAAGAGTTTCTGCAGGCGCTTGATGATGAAGTGCCGGATCTCATCCTGTCTGATAATACCCTGCCCCAGTACAATGCAACTGAAGCATTGCAGCTGGTAAGGGCCCGTTTTCCGCATCTGCCTTTTATACTTATTACAGGTACGGTGTCGGAAGAATATGCTGCCAGTATTATCAAACAGGGCGCCGATGACTACATTCTGAAAGACCGCCTCATCCGCCTTCCTTCGGCCATTGAAGCTGCCTTAAAACAACGACGTGCCGAAAAAGAAATCGCCGATTACCGGTATGCCCTTGACCATTCTGCCATCGTCGCTATCACCGATCAAAAAGGAGTTATCCTCTACGCCAACGATAACTTCTGCACAATTTCCAAATACGATAAAGAAGAACTGCTTGGTCAGGATCACCGTATCATTAACTCAGCTTATCACCCGGCAGACTATATCCGCGAGCTGTGGGTCACCATTGCCCATGGTAAAATCTGGCGGGGCGAATTTCGCAACCGTGCCAGGGATGGTACGTACTACTGGGTAGACACAACCATCATTCCTTTTCTTAATGAAAAAGGAAAGCCTTATCAATATCTGTCTATCCGTATAGACATCACTGCCCGCAAGAAGGCGGAAGAAGAGCTGCAGGAAAGCAATGAACGGTTCAAATATGCTACCCAGGCTGCGTCCGATATCATCTGGGAACTCAATTTCGACAACCGTGAAACTCTGGTGCATGAAGGAATGGAAAAACTATACGGCCTCAACCTGGACCTTGACTGGCAAATAGCACAGAGCAGCAACTTTGTATTCCCCGCAGACCGCGAGCGTGTGCGTGATGGATTCAGAACTGCCCGCAATGATCCGCAGCGTATGCACTGGCAGGATGAATACCGTATTTATAATAAAGACGCACAGCTGCTCAATATTATCAACAACGCGATTTTTATCCGTGACAATAACGGCAGAGCACTCAGGGCCATTGGCGCCATTACAGATATTACAGAAAGAAAAAAACTGGAAGAAGAATTAATAGACCGCCAGCGTCGCGAACAGCAACGGCTCACCGCTATTGCCCTGGAAGCTCAGGAAAAAGAACGTAATACAATCGGCGAAGAGCTGCACGACAACGTTAACCAGATACTGGTAGGCGCAAAGTTGCTGCTCTCCATGATAAAAAACAATCCCGAAAAGCACCTCGATATGATTGGCACCTGCATCGGGCATATTCAGAACGCCATTGAAGAAAACCGTAAAATAGCGCATGAGCTGTCAACGCCTGATTTTGGCGAGCAGAGCCTGTCTGAACTCATTCTGCAACTCACCCAAACCATGCTTGGTCATTCGGGGGTGGAGGTCGACGTCATTAACAAGGAGCTGAATGAGTCGTTGCTAAGCGATGAGCTCAAACTCACTATTTACCGGATAGCGCAGGAGCAATGCACTAATATTGTAAAATACGCGCAGGCACATCTGGTCACTATTGAGATCATTACGCACAACAACCTGCTGCATCTGCGTATCACCGACGATGGCCGCGGCATGGACAGCAGCAGCAACAGCGGGGGTATCGGCCTGCGTAATATGAAAGGCCGTGCCAGTATTTACAATGGTAATATCAGCATCCATACGGCACCCGGACAGGGCTTTACCTTAATGGTGGATATACCCCTCCGCACCAGCGAATAATTCACTACTTCAGCAATTTCCCGGAAATATTATTCCAGCGATTTCGACTGGCAAACAGCAAAGCCTGGCCAATTGGCCAGGCTTTGCATCACTTACTTTTTGTAAAGAAAACAGCTTCCCGCCCAGCCCCATTCCCCCATCTCCCGAAATATGAGTAACTTCCTCCTACAAAAACTTAAACCGCTATGCCCAGCCCGGCTAAACCTTCTTATTTTCTTATTTTTCCCTGGGGACTGCTTTCTATTCTGCTGATCCTTATACTTAACCTGACACTCAGCGACAGCTGGTTTGGTAAAAACTGGAGTTGGATCACCCTGGTGCTGATCATCCCTGCAGCTATTTTTGAAAACTTTAAAGTGGGCTATTCCACCATGCGTATCATGTTTATGAAAGTGGTCTATTCGCTTCTTTCATTTCTGCTGGTGGGTATGGCCTTTGGTGCAGCGCTGGCTGGCTGGCAACTGGAAAAATTTCAGAATATTACCGGTATAGATAAAGTAAAACTTCCCTGGTATGTGTTGCTGGCACTGGTGGTAATGCTGCTCATACAGGTAGCGCAGTTGTTCAGTATGTTAAAAGCGGTGAAGCGGGAGTTCATGCAGCTGGATCCCGATCAGTAAGGAGACTTCTTCTGCAGGGCAGCTTTCAGAAAGGGCCAGGTGGGTAAACTACCAATAAGCCGGAGTTCAGCCGGCAGCCTGCTCTCATTATCCAGAAACCGGAATACCTGTGCTGCTCTATTGGCCCGAAACAGGCGGGCAAATACCCGGTCGCCGGGGTACAGTTGCCGGTATAATACTTGCAGCAGTACTTCATCATAAAAACGAAACCGTGCAGCAGTTTTGCCTGCTTCTTCTATCGACTCACCATGCAGTAATGCAGCCGCCAGCCGGTCTGACTGCTTTTGAATAAACTGAAATGTATAACCGCTTGATGCCTTGGTTTGACCACCTGCTGTACCCAGTTGAAATACTCCATCTACACGGCGGGGGAAACGTGTGTTGGTCATAGGTATCACGCCAAACTCCTGTTCCTTTACTGTATAGCCGGTAAGGTTCAGATATTGCCGGATGTAATCTTTTAAGCCTTCGTCATATTGCTGTGGCTGCAGGAGTGCAGGTGTAAAAAGGGTATACTCCACGAGTGCCTCACGCTGAGAAAAAGGCAGCACATACACAAAGGCGGTACCATGCTGCTGGCTGATCCGAAAATCCATTAAGGTAGCGCGGGCAGGATCAAAGCTGTGTTGTTCGGTTTGAATAACCCATCCTTTAAAATGTTGCAGCAAATGAATGGCATTGGGTTGATTTGTGACGGATACAGGTATTGAACTGAATGCCTGAGCACCGGCATACCATTTTTCCTCTTCCCCTTCTGCCTTTATTCTTACGCCCTGCGTTGTTGCGGTAATTGATTGCACGGAGGCCTTCCACCAGGTGATGTTGGGATGTATCTTTATAGCATTAAAACAATAGGTATAAAAATCTATGCCGCGGATCAGTTTGTACTGGTAGGGGACAATCGTAAGAGGCCCGGAAAAATCGCTGCTGAAAAAATCAAGTTTTGACCAGCGTCTGTACACAATATCTTCAAAAAAACCGGCATTGGTTTCCCAAAAGCACCAGGTGCGGTCATTCTGCACTTTCTCGTCTTTGTCAATCAGCAAAACCCGGTTCTTTTCCAGGTATCCATTCCTGATGAGCCGCATCAGCAGGCTGAGACCCGATGCTCCTGCACCGGCAATAATAAGTTGATAGGAAGTGGGCTGATTATTCATGTGTATTCACCGTTCAACAACCGGCTTATCAGTCGGCAGATTGTTCCGGTGCATATTCTACTTTTTTGTTGCCTGCCATCAGTTGTTTGTCGCGGCGTATTTTATTCCAGTATTTACGGGCAACCAGCAGCATTCCAAAACTTTCTCCATCGTGTTTACCCAGATGTTTATGATGCATTTTATGTGCCCAGCGAATAGCCCTTACATAGGTATTATTGCTGCGGGTAAACCATTTGAAACGCTGATGAATGATCACATCATGAACCAGGAAATAAGCCGCGCCATATGCCATGATGCCAAAGCCGATTGACTGCATCCACCACACATGGTTAAGTGTACCAAAAAGGATCAGTAAAAAACTCGGAACAGCAAAGATGATAAAGAAGGCATCGTTTTTTTCAAAGAATCCAGGTTCTGTCTGGTGATGATCTTTATGGAGATACCAGAGAAAACCATGCATCACATACCGGTGAGTAAGCCAGGTCACTCCTTCCATGGCTATGAAAGTAGCCAGTAATACTAATATGTAGAATAAAACTGTCATCAGGCTGCTATTTGTGCGTATCTCGAAGACCACCATATCCTGATACGCGGAAATGCAATTTTAAACCAAACAGTAAAGGCATCGGGTTCTCTTTCTATCCACTGCTGAATGGCCGTCATGTTCATAAAACGACTATCCATTACCTCATCGGGGTTAAATGGCACAATGCCGGTATATTCTCCGGCGAGCACATGATCAAATTCATTTTCGACCAATCCATTTCCACAATCTGCCTTATATATAAAATCAAATATCTCCGTTAACGGCACAGAGAATCCCATTTCTTCCTGCAGGCGGCGGGTAGCTGCGTCTGTCACCAGCTCTCCTTCGCGGGGATGGCTGCAGCAGGTATTGGTCCACAGTCCCGCACTATGATACTTTTCCATGGCCCTTCGCTGGAGAAGCAGTTGCCCTTCGGGATTAAAGATAAAGACACTAAACGCCCGGTGAAGCAATCCTTTTTTATGCGCTTCCATCTTTCCTGCCAGGCCAATCACCTCATCCTGTTCATTTACCAGCACTACCTGCTCTTCCATGATCTGTTATTTTCCGTTATTATGGCAAATTTATTAAAAGCCGGTACATCATTTTCAACGATTCTGATTATTTAACCTACAGCAGCGGTTGGGGTTTCTGCATTGATCAGGCGCAGCTGATTCTTTACAGCGGCGCGTAAAACAATCATCCATTTATAATGATTCGGAATACGAACCCGTTTATTAAGAATACTGGATGCCTGCAACCTTTTTATTTTTCTGAAAAGAGATAAATAGTATTTATAGGCCACATATACTCCAAAACGGGCTTTTATGGGCAATCTTAAAATGCCCTCATAGGCTTCTTTAAAATCAGCCTGGATATCTGACTCTATCTGCCTTTTATCTTCGCAGGTAAAATTATTGAAATCGCACCGGGGGAAATATATACGTGCCAGGCCGGCATGATCGGCCCGAATGTCGCGCAGGAAATTAACTTTCTGAAAAGCGGCGCCGAGTGCACGTGCGGCAGGTTTTAATTGCAGGTAGCGCTCCCTGTTTCCTTCGCAGAAAACGGTGAGGCACATCAGGCCCACCACTTCAGCCGAGCCATAAATATATTCTTCATAGCCTTCCTGATCGTAGGTTTTGCGTGTCAGATCCATTTCCATGCTCTTAAAAAAAGCCAGGATCAGATCATGATCAATCCGGTACTCATTAACCGTACGCTGAAAGGCATGCAGAATGGGATTGAGACTAATGCCTCTTTCAATCGCTTCAAATGTCTCTTCTTTGAATTCCCGAAGCAATCGTTCCTTATCAAAATCATGAAAGCTATCCACGATCTCATCGGCAAAGCGTACAAAGCCATAGATATTGCAAATCGGCGTACGCAAATCTTTATGCAGCATGCGTATGGCAGAGGCAAAAGAAGTACTGTATCGCCTGGTTACGATGCTGCTACATTCCTCGCTGGCAGTATGAAACAGTTGTATCATGCAGACAGATTTGTTGAATCCGATAAATAAGTTGTTAGTGAATTACTTTGACCAGTTCTTTTGCCACCACCTCGCCGCTGATAAGGCTGGGAGGTACGCCTGGACCGGGTACGGTAAGCTGCCCTGTATAAAACAGATTTTTCACTTTTCTGCTCTGACAGGATGGGCGCAGTATCGCCGTCTGTCGCAACGTATTGGCTAACCCATAAGCATTCCCTTTGAAGGAATGATAATCTTTCACAAAATCACTTACTGAATAGGATTGCCAGCAGGCAATCGCATCTCTAAACGTTTCACTACTCTGCTCTTCAAGCCTTGCAGCTATATGATCAAAATACTCTTTCCGCAGCTCCGTTGTGTCACCCTGCAGGCCCGAAGCTACGGGCACCAGAAAAACAAGTGTTTCCCCGCCATCGGGTGCCATTGTACGGTCAGTCAGTGATGGCACACTCACATAAAACAATGGACTGGAAGGCCATTTCGGATCTTTATAAATCGAATGTCCATGTGGCTCAAAAGGTACATCAAAGAACAAATTATGATGGCGTAAACGGTTAAGCCGTTTATTTACTCCTACATAATATAAAAGACAGGAAGGCGCCATGACGCGCGAATCCCAGTATTTTTCTGAATAACTACGATACTGCGACGGCAACAGATTGGTTTCGGTAAAATGATAATCTGCCCCGCTTATTACTGCATCGGCCTGGTAACTTCCTTTATCCGTTGTAACACCGGTAGCACGGCCATTTACTACATTTATTTCTTTCACTTCTTCTGCATACCTGAATTTCACCCCCAGCTCTTCTGCCAGCTGTACCATAGCGTTGACAACACTATACATTCCTCCTTCCGGATGCCAGGTTCCCCCTTTAATGTCTGCGTAGTTCATCAGACTGTAAAGGGCCGGTGTATCCTGCGGCAATGCACCGAGAAACAATACCGGAAACTCCATGAGTTGCCTGATTCGCGGATGTTTGAAATAGCGGGCAATATGCCTGCGTATGGAAGTGAACACATCAAGCCGGAATGCGCCGCTGATGGTGGGCCAGTCCATAAACTCCATCAGTGATCTGCCGGGTTTATATACCAGCTTGTTGATTCCAACATCATATTTGTATGCCGCACCTTCCAGATAGCGATCGAGTCTCGCTGCGCTTCCCGGTTCCCAACTTTCAAACAGCTCTTTTATATGGTCGAGTTGCGCAGGTATATCCGTATGACCATCGTTCCAGTATACCCGGTACGATGGATCGAGCCTGTGCAGTTTGTAATAATCGCTTACCTGACGGTTAAACTGTGCGAAATATCTTTCAAACACATCCGGCATCCAGTAAAAACTTGGGCCTTTATCAAAGACAAAACCATCCTGCACCCAGCGGGCGGCGCGCCCACCAGGTGTATTATTTTTTTCAAATACGGTCACCTCCCAACCCTCGCGGGCCATAAAGGATGCTGCAGAAAGTCCTGCAAAGCCACTGCCTGTTACAATCACTTTTCTGCTCACTGCCATACCTGTAAATCAATCAATGACGACTGATTCTTTCCTTTAAAAGTTTACGTGCAAAATGTATACGGCTCTTTACCGTGCCTAAAGGTTCATCCAGCAGATCAGCTATCTCCTGGTATTTATAGCCATCGAAATAAAGCTGAAACGGAATTTTGAAAATTTCCGGCAACTGATGAATCGCCGCATAAATCTCCTTCATACGCAAATCAGTCTCCGCTCCATTGTTAACTGATGCCTGCTTGAGGTTAATCAGATAATCATTGGGTGTGCTGTCAAAAATAGTGCGCTGCTTGGCCTTGCGGCGGTAGTCATTGATAAATATGTTGCGCATGATTGTAAACAACCATGCTTTAATATTAGTACCTACATTGTACTTCTCTTTATTGGCAAGAGCCTTATACAATGTTTCCTGATACAGGTCGTTGGCTGCTTCACTATCCCTTGTCAGATTAATGGCAAAGGGCTTGAGAAAGTCAGCATTCTCAAGCAAAACCTCATTAAAATCTGTAGTGGGCATCTTTTTGTTTAATTTTATATGACCTAAAGTTAAACAAAATAAATACCGTGGCCAAACATTTTTTGTTAGGGAAATGTGAAGGGGCGAAATCGAATCCTAATCTATTGATTATAAAACGATTCGACAAAACTTGTCATTTCGGGAAGGCTGTATTTAAACAGTACATTGGCTGGGGGAGTATGCCGGCAATCATGTACAATACTGCCGGAAATGCAGGTGAGAAGGTCGGGCATATTTTGTTCAATCTGCCGTAATAACTTGGCAAAATTAAACTGGGGAGAAGTACTTGTAAGATGTATAAACGCCATATCGGGCTTCAGGCTTTTGGAGACACTGGCCACATCATCCATGGGTACATTGGCTCCCAGGTAGATAATTCGCCCACCCCTGCTTTTTATGATATAGGTCAGAAAAAGCAGGCCAAGTTCATGGTGTTCTCCGGGAGGCAGATAGAGCATACATTTCTTACCATCTGGTCTGTATGGAAGTCCATCAATAGCCACAATCAGTTTCTGCCGTATAAGGTTGGTTACAAAGTGCTCCTGTGCAGGCAGAATGTGTCCTGTTTGCCAGAGAATGCCGATTTTTTCGAGAAAAGGGAAAATGATCTCTTTTACGGTTCGCTCCATTCCGTTGGCAGCAATGTATTTGTTGAGCGTTGATTCGAATGCATCGGTACAGAGATCTACCATGTCCTGCAGCAACTCATTCACGATCCTTTCCTGGGCAGCTTCGGCTTCGCGCAGTTCCAGTATACGGCTGCATATTTCATCGGGATGCATCCTGTCAATATGCGAGATTTTATAACCGTACTTATTCAGTAAGGCAATATTCAGGATGGTCTTGAGCTGTTCATTGGTATAATAGCGGATATTGGTACAGCTCCGCTGCGGCTTAAGGAAATTGTAGCGCTGTTCCCACATCCGTATCGTGTGGGCCTTAATGCCGGAGAGATTCTCCAGGTCCTTAATGGTAAAAGCGCTCATAGTATTTATTAATACAAAGTATCCGCACAAAAGTTTAAGGCTAAAGGTCAAAGGTAGCAGGTTAAAAGAGAGGTTTTACTATCTATTCCCTGTTTTCCAAGCTTTTACCTTCCGCCTTCCATCCTTCTTCTTTTGAATCTATAACTTATTATTCAGGATCCTCCCCTGCTCAATCAACTCCATCAATAAAGGATGTGCAGGTACCGATTTGAGTTCTGCCAGATGGCGCGTATGGTGCAGGTCGGTGCCCACGAGGTCATAATAGCCCTGCTTCAGCAGGTACTGGGCCAGTTCGGCCACAGTACGGCCATAGTATCCTTTGATAGAAAGAATATTTAACTGAAACATACACCCGGCATCACGCAGTTCGTCATAAAATTCTTTGTTACGCTGCAGATAAGCATACCGCTCGGGATGTGCAATTACCGGCTGATAGCCCTGCAACACCATTTCAAACAAAAGCTCTTTGATGTTGAGCGATGGAAAAGCCATCGAAAATTCGGCCAGGACTTTATTGCCACTTATTGTCAGTAACGGCTCTTTATTTTTGAGCAGTTCTTCTACATGTTCATCAAGAAAGTATTCCGCAGCCGCACTCAGTTCAACCTTTATGCCGGCTTCTTTTACAGCAGCCTGCACCTGCGCCAGGCGGGCATGGATGATTTCGGGTGTATTGCGGTACATATCCCACATTACATGGGGGGTAGCCACCAGCCTGGTATAACCTAATTCATTCAGACCCCGGATAAGCTCAACAGAAGCCGACAGTTCAGCGGCACCGTCATCAATACCTGGCAGGATATGCGAGTGCATATCGGTACCCAGCAACGAATAATCGAAGCTGGCAGTCCGGGCCTTTGATTTTCCAAACAATCCAAACATAGCAGCGTAGAGTTCAGCGAAATGAAATTACTTAATTATTCCCCTGCCTGTATATTAAAAATTACGGGGCGGCAACGAGGGAAACACTTTATGCACCAGGTTGCTCTTTGAAAAAACAATATACCAGGCTGTCAGGAACAGCACCATAAAATCGGTATAAAACGAATAATGCTGCTGATACCACATCTCCACCGCGCCTTTGTAGGGCAGTATTACCTGACGGTAGCACTCATGAGGCGGCAATGAACTTTGTGTAATGATCAGCTCTTCATCTCTGAAAACAATTGAACCGATACCGGTAAGACCGGGCTTTACCTGGTATACCCGCTCCTGCAACTCTGGGCTGTACCGTTCAAAACCCGCCCGTACCAGTGGTCGCGGACCCACAAAAGACATGTCGCCTTTCAGAATATTGATCAGCTGCGGCAGCTCATTGATCTTGCTGATCCGCAAAAAACGACCAACTGCTGTCACCCGTGGATCGTTGCGGGTTGTCACATCGCCACTGCCCATATTGGGACTGTTTTTGAGCATGGTGGCAAACTTCCAGATATAAAACTCACGGTTCTTATAACCGATCCTTTTCTGCAGATAAAACACCTCATGCTCGCCGGTTAATTTCAGCAGGATAATGATCGGAATCAGTACCGGTGAAAGGATAACCAGGGCAATGAGAGAAAACAGAATATCAAAAAAACGTTTGATTACAGGATACATAGATCAGAATAAAAGTGTACTGCCTTATCAGAAAACAGATTTGATCTTATCAGCAACGGCCTGCAGCTCTTCATCCTTAATATAGGTTGAGCAGGGGATGCTCAGGCACTGCTGATACACCTGGTTTGACTGATCATTATTGCTTACATAAATATCTCCGGCAAACATGCGCAGCTGGTTCATCGGTACCCAAAACGGCCGTGACTGCATCTGGTTTTCGTTCAGCACCCGCAGTACTTCTTTCTGATTACTGGTACTGAATGTAAACAACCAGCAGTTTGCATCTACTGTATCTGCTACATCCTGAAACCGGATATCACCGACGCCAGTCAGCTGCTGACGATAGAACTGATCGATTTCTTTTTTACGTTTGATAAAGGAGGGCAGCAATTCCATTTGTGCAACGCCCATAGCTGCCAGCACATTTACGAGACGATAGTTGTAACCAACCTCATCATGGATATATTCAAAGGCATCGCTTTTAGCCTGTGTGGTCAGATGTTTGGCTTTTTTGGCCAGTGCTTCGTCATCGGTCACGATCACGCCACCACCACCAGTGGTAATGATTTTATTACCATTAAAGCTGAAGCAGCCCATTTTGCCAAATCCGCCACTGTGTTTTCCTTTATAGTAAGACCCGAGGGCTTCGGTAGAATCTTCCACCACCGGCAGATGATATTTGTCTGCAATAGAAAGCAGTTGATCCATGTCGCACATATTGCCCAGTACGTGTACCGGCATAATAGCACGCACCACGCGGCCGGAAGCTGTATGGATCAGCTCTCCTTTGTCATTGGCTTGTGTTTGCTGCTGCAGCCAGTTTTCCAGCACAGCGAGGTCCATCTGCCATGTTTTCGGATCCACATCTATGAGTACAGGATCGGCACCGGTGTATTTAATAGAATTGACAGTGGCAATGAAGGTAACATTCGGCGTAATCACCAGATCGTTGGCCTGCACGCCAGCGAGTATCAATGCAATATGTAATGCAGAAGTACCATTGCTGGTAGCTACCCCATAGCGGCAACCGGCAAACCCGGCTACCATATTTTCAAATTGGGTCACATAAGCGCCCACAGAAGACACCCAGCCTGTATCAAGGCAATCTTTCACATATTTCCATTCATTACCGGCAATATTGGGTCCAGACAGCAGAAGCATAAGGGATAAAATTAATGGTTGACAGGGGTTAGGAAAATGATCTTAAATATTGCTGAATTTTTTAGACCGGGGATCGTCAATGATTTTACTATCCATCAGTTTGATGATCTCGCGAATACCATCGGGTACACGTTTGGTAATAGAAAAGCCCAGTTCGCGGTTAATCTTATCGCAATTGACCCGGTAGTCGCGGGGGTCTTCTGTACGATCTACATAGATAGCTTTTGCATTGGGCAGTTGCTTCTGGATTTCTTCCATGAGCATGCGTTTGCTGTAGTTCTCGGATGTATCGCCCACATTAAACACATTTGATTTCACTTTTGCCTCAGGTGCCTGGAGAGCAAGTACTACGGCACGCGCCAGATCGTCTACATGGCAATAGGGCCGGTTAAACTGTGGCCCCCATATCTCCTGCTCGCCTGTGAGGCATACATTGCGGGTAAACTCATTTACAGTAAGGTCAAAACGAATGCGGGGCGAAAAGCCATACACGGTAGAAAAGCGCAGTGCGGTAGCGCAGATAGCTGCATCCTTACGCTCCTGCAGCAGGTAGTTTTCAAATTTCACTTTCAACTCGGCATAGAGCGATACGGGACGCAATTCGGATGTTTCATCAACAAAGGCATCGGGATCAGCCATTTTTCCATAATTGCTGCAGGTAGAAGCAAACACAAAACGTTTAACACCGGCTTTTTCGGCTTTTTCAAATAAGGATACAGAGCCATCCCAGTTTACTTCGCGTGCCTCGTCGGAGAATTTGGAGCAGGCCGGGTCGCCTACAATGGCAGCGAGGTGCGCAATGCCATCAATATTTTTTTTCAGTACCGCGTCAACATCTGCTTCGTTACGGATATCTCCTTTAAAAAATTCGAAGTTGGGATCCTGTGCTACATCATAAAGTGCTTCGCCGCCAAATTTGAGCGAATCCATTACCACTACTTCAAATCCCTGACGCAGCAGGATTCTCACCAGTACTGATCCGATATAGCCGGCTCCGCCGGTCACCAAAACTCTTTTAACCATTTTCCGCTAGTTTATTTTGTTTGTTGTAATAGTCAATAAAATGATGCTCCGCATGCCGGGGAAAGGCTGACTGATCATCTAAATGATAAAATATAAAACTGTCTTTAAGCTCAAAATTACGGGTGGCCCTGAGCTCATCAAACTGGCTTATCCAGATGCTATAGTGATTGATAAGTTCAATGGCATCGTCCTGCAATTGCTGAGGGATATAAGTAGGGTGGTTGATAAGCAGTTCCTTTATCCTTTTGTTGGACTCATATATATTAAGCGCATGCAGAAAAATCTTATTGGCCATGTATTTGTTATAGGCCTTGCGTGAAAGTTTGAAATAGATAAATAGCGGTGCGATCAATGTTGAATATTGATCATTACTGGTTGGCATCATACATATAAAGGAGTAGCATGTGAACACGTCACATGCTACAAATCACTTAAAGCTATTAACGGGAGACAAAGATAAGGAAGCGGTTCCAATCAGGCAGCGGCCAGTTTCTGAACTTCTGGTTTTACCAGTACACGCTGAGGATTGCCTACCACAATTGTATTGTCAGGAATATCGCGGATCACTACAGTTCCGGCTCCGATGGTTACATTCTTACCAATGCTAACGCCCTGTTTTATTACTGCATTGGCACCTACAAAAGTACCGGCGCCTATTTTCACATTTCCACAGAGCACAGCACCCGGACCTACATGCGCAAAGTCATCAATTGCGCATTCATGATCGATGCTGCAGGATGTATTACAGATCACACCATGCCCCAGGGTAACCAGCGGGTTAAGAGTGGCATTGGCAGAGATCATTACCCCATATTTCATTTCTACCGATGCAGATACAACAGCTGTGGGATGTATGGCATTGATAGGCTGACCTAATATATTCACCAGGGCTTCCTGCACTTTGCGGCGGATACCATTATGCCCCACTCCAATGAAATAATCATAGGAGCGAAGCGAATCCAGCACAGCCATTTCTGTGCCCAGGTAATTGAGATGATAGGGATTTTTTTCTTTTTCAGAAGAGTCGCAATATGCGGTCACAATTCTGCCGGCATTCAGTAGAATGTCAATGATGACGTAGGAATGACCGGAATAGCCAACAACGGCTACAGGCTTTTTGAGCTTGGATTTCATGTAGATTTGGATTTCGACTATAAAGTTCTTAAAATCCCTGAATCCAGAAAGAGTAGATTTACTCTGATTTAGCCTGTGGAAAATACGGAACGCGTTCTTCACCTCTGATCATATAAGCCCATACCTTTTCTCCATAGGTCGTGGCTTTTATACGTCGCTGAATTTCAACCTCTGGCATGTCGGGATGCAGCTCACAAAGGGCGTTCAGCTCCTTACGGGTATATGGCTTGCGCAGCCATTTTTCGGAGCTCTGTGGCAAATCGCGCCCCTGCAGCAGCCCGGTCATGAGTTCATAAAACAGGTGCCATATCTCCGCGTAACAGCGCTGGGTGATCGTAAACACGGTATCTGCCGGCAATACGGGAAACCTGCGCACGGCTATAATGGATCCGGAATCGACCCGTGCCAGCATATGATGGCAGGTAATGCCAAATTCCTTCTCTCCATTATAAATAGCAAAATTGGTACAGCCAATACCGGGATAAGCGGGCGGCCCTGTATGGAAATTTATTGCTGCATACCGGGCTTTGTTTAGCAACTCGCCAGGTATTATCCATTGAGCGAGGTAAGAGATCAACAGGTCTCCCTCCCATTCCAGTACACTGGAAGGAATGGGTTGTGTACGTTTTGAAAACACCATTTTTGCCCCGGTAAAATGCCTGCCGATAAAGTCGGCCGCCATTTTGGAACAATAATCATCCTGTTTACCTATAAATAAAATGCGAAGTTTTTTTAGTTCGTCCATCCTTTCACTTATTCGATTTTCCGGATGCAGCCAGCAATGCTTCATATTTCTGCCTTAACTGGTCCTGCACATACCTGCGGTCAAAATTAGCTTCTATTTTCTTACGGAGCTGCTGTCCCAGATTCTTCATTCGCTGAGGCTCCCGAAGCGCCTGGTTGAGTTTCTGATACAAATCTTCTGCATCCTGAACGGCAAAGATTAAGCCATTTTCCTGATCATCAACTATATCTACATTCCCGGGAATCCGCGATACCAGTACACCACATTCCATAGCCCCCGCCTGCAGCACTACATTCGGAAAGCCTTCCCGGTAAGAAGGATGGATAAACAGGTCGGCCTGGGCCATAAAATATTCCACATCATCGTGCCATCCGGCCAGTATTACAGCGGGGTGTGTTTTGATAAACTGCATGGTGTCTCCATCCAGCGGATCAAGATGCTCTTCGAAACTGCCAACGAGTACCAGCCGAACGGTTTTATCCTGTTCATATATCCGGATAAACGCCTGTGTGAGTTCGGCAATCCCTTTATCTTTCACAATACGTCCAACCGCGGTTATATAGGTACAGGCAGGATCGTACTGCATTATTTCTTTTACTTCCCCGATGCGCTCCGCCCTCAACGCACTGCGCGAGAAACGTTCCAGGTCTATTCCATTACTTGACCCTTTACCTACCATATCCAGCTTGCGTGGTGAGACTAGCTTTTGCTCCACTACATAGCTGCGGAGCGAGTTGCTGTTTGGCCATACATGAGTAGCCATGCGCCCGGTAATCTTCTCCATTGCCACCAGTATGCGTCGTGTAAGCCCGGCAGACGTCATAAACCGGAGACCGGCAATTGTGTGAATGCGAACCGGTACGCCGGCCATTTTCCCGGCCATCATAGCCAGGAGCCCGGCTTTGGGCGTATGTGAATGAACGATATCGGGCTTTTCTTTCTTAAAGAACCGGTACAATTGCCATAAAGAACGAAGATCGGCCAGCGGTGTAATCTGCCGGGTCATATGAATACATTCGTGCCGTACTCCTTCATACTTCTTTACATCTTCCAGCTCTATACCATCTGCACTCACCATTATCACATCAAAACCATGGCTGGCCATATATTTCATTTGTCCGCGCAGCAAGACCTTCAGGGCCATCGGGACAGTCGTAACACGGATTAATTTCATTTCATTGGCGGTTGTCAGTTAATCAGCAGTTTAAAAGTATAAAGGTTTAAAAGTTGCCTTTATACTCTTATACTTTTCTCTTCCACACTTCAAGCGCAAACAGTGACCAGATCATTTTAGCACGTTTTTCATCGCTTGTGTTCAGCTGTCTGTTCCAGAGTTTTTCTACAAAACCCGGTTGTACAAACTGGCGGCAATAGGCGTTTGCCGGAAGTATATGATCTGCAATAATATCCTTTAGTTGTGCGTCGATCCACTTTTTGAGCGGGATCTCAAAGCCCCGTTTAGGCTGATGGATCAGATCGGCTGGCAAATACTTTTCTGCAAGTGTTCTGAGCAGGTATTTGGTTTGTTTTCCCTTTATCTTATAACTATCGGGCAGCCCTGGCACAAACTCCAGCAACTCTTTACTCAGCAGGGGGCTTCTTCCTTCCAGGGAGTGGGCCATGGTAGCAATATCCATTTTTACCAGCAGGTTGCCGGCCAGGATATTGTCGAAATCGAGGTTCATCAGCTTCTGCAAACCGGTAAGCGACGATTTATTCATTCTTTCAAAATCGGCCCGGATGGCATCCAGGTTATTTGCCGGCGCGGCAAGATATTTTTCCATCCCTTCAAAGCTGTCGATGGTGGCAGACAGATAGGTATCCAGTCCGTTCTTACGGGCGAGGTCGGCCAGACGATAGATATAATTGTATTTGCTTTTCTTATTGTGCGGTACAGGCAGCAAAGCGTGCGCAGCAGCAGCTGCAGACCGTACCAGAAAACCAGGATTGAAAAAATCGTATTTGGCAAAAGGCACATACCGTCTGTATCCCCCAAAGAGCTCATCGCCTCCATCGCCATTGAGAATAACGGTAAGATGTTTGCGCGCCTCACGGCTTACATAGTAGCTGGGTATAGCTGAACTATCAAAAAAAGGCTCGCCATAGTTTCCCAGTATGGTTTCTACTTCATTGACGAGGTTATCAAAGTTGATCCGGATCTCATGATGGCTCGTACCGTACTTATCGGCAACCAGTTTTGCCAGTGGTGCCTCATCGTATTCGCCATCAAAAGAAACGGTAAAGGTTTTAAGCGAGCGGTTATACTCTGTAGCAATGGCTGTGACTAAGCCACTATCTATGCCGCCACTGAGAAATGAACCTACCTCCAGGTCAGACGATTCTACACGACGTCTTACAGCAGCATGCAGATAAGCATCTGTCTGCTTCAGGGCATCCTCAAAACCCATGGAGTTTTTCTGCTGGTAATAATCGTGGATATTCCACCAGCGCACGGATTGAACCGCGGGTTGCTGCAACGAAACACTGGCATAAGAACCGGCAGGCAGTTCACGTATTTCCTTATATGCAGTTTTATTGCCGTAAAAATAACCGAGTCGTACATACTGATGTAAGGCTTCTTCATCGGGGCTTAATGCCATTTGCCCTTTCAGCGCATTGAGTTCGCTGGCAAATACAAACACATCATTTTTCAGGTAATAATATAAGGGCTTTTTACCGGCTCTGTCGCGGGCCAGAAAAAGCGTCTGATTTTTTCTGTCGTAGATAGCGAGGGCAAACATGCCATCAAAGCTCTTCAGGCATTCTCCGCCCTGGCTGGCATAGGCATGTAAAATAGTTTCGGTATCCGAATTTGTTTTACAGGTTAGTCCGTACCTGGCGCGTACATCGAGATGATTATATATCTCACCGTTGAAAATGATAGTGAGATGTTCGTAATGCATAGGCTGTGCGCCACCGCCAATATCGAGGATAGCCAGGCGATGGTGGTGCAGTTGCACATTGTCTTCGGCAAAAGTGGCCTGTGCATCTGGTCCCCGGTGCCAGAGATCGCGGGTGAGGCGGGGGATATCGAGGTTGAAGTTTATGGAGCCGGCTATGCCACACATAATATTCTATATTAATCTTTAGAAATTCTGGCAAACCTTGTTTTTAGACGCAAGAACGGCGACTCAAAAAAACGATAGCTCAAATAAGCCATAATTAATGATAAAATAAACGAAACAGTCGTTTCTAAAAAAATAATTTGATATACGTTAGAAT
>JAGODE010000298.1 GCA_017998385.1 Chitinophagaceae bacterium
GGCGATTGTTGAACTGATAGTCAACTGTGGCACCAATGCTGCGGCGGGTACGGTCTACAAAATATTTGCGGATTTCCATTTCTTCTGTGTAGACATTCCCAAAATCATCCTGTTTCCACACTGCTTCCACATCATCTGACCCGTAGCGGTTGCTATTGATAGAGCCATTGAGCAGTACGCCCAGTTTATTTTTGGCAAAACGATTACCGATAATAAATGAGCCGTTGTAACCCATTTTTTCCCTGATCGGATTATAGATTGCTGACCCTGTGGCAGAGAAACGAAGGCCATTTGGTGCTGCGCGTGTCACCAGATTTACTGACCCACCAATCGCATCAGCATCCATATCAGGCATCAGGGTTTTGTTTACTTCAATAGTCTGGATCATGTCTGAAGGAATCAGGTCCATCTGTACGCGCCGGTTGTCGCCTTCCGCAGAAGGAATACGATCACCATTCATCGTTACCGAATTGAGTTCGGGAGCCAGGCCCCTGATAATGATGTTGCGCGCTTCGCCCTGATCATTTTGCATGGTGATACCCGGAATACGTTTCATGGCATCGCCCACATTGGCATCGGGGAAACGACCGATCTGATCGGCGGAAACGATATTGGTGATATTAAAGTTGTTCTTTTGCTGATTGAGCGCTTTGGCCTGACCTTTGAGCCGGTCGCCCATTACGACCACTTCACGGCCTGTCACGACTTTGCTTTTGAGGATTTCGTCAATACTCAGCGCCTGGTTATTAAAATCAATGGATTTAACCAGGGTTTCATAACCGATATAAGAAATGCGGAGTTCATAACGGCCGGCAGGGAGAGCTGCTATCGCCCATTCTCCATTTTGATTAGTTACTCCTTTATAAGCGCCCGGCTCGAGGGAAATGGAGGCTCCGGGCAGGTTGAGATTATCTTCGTCTTTTACTTTTATACGCAGTACTGCTTTTTGTGCGAGAGCGGTCAGCGAAAGAAAAAGCAATAGGGTTAACAGGTAAAAACGGGAAACGTTTTTCGTCATAAGCCAGTTGAATTTGGCGCGAAACTATTCCCGCACTGTTACGGCAGCGTTACTCCTGTATGACGAAACTGTTAACAGTTAAAGAAGCATCGTCATTCTTTGATCAAATAATTACTTAACTAAAAAGGGTACTACCACAATATATTGCTGACGAATCAACAACAGTGGTAATACCCTGCCACCAACACACCTCTACACACTTTATCCTACAATGAACGGATCTACAATTGCCAGCACCTGGTTCATGCTAAGCGGCTCATCAAACGCTTCGGATGCGGCATTTGCAGAAATATTCCTGCCATTGATATTTACAATTTCCACTCCTGCCTGACTGGTGAGTTCCTCACCATCATAACTCGCCTGTACCGCAGCTCCGATACCGGACTCTTTACCAGTTATCCATGGCTTTACGTCTCCAAAATTGTTTGCTTTACGCATTTGACGGATATGTGAAGCATGCCGGGCCTCGACCGAATGAATATTTAAGGCAGCTGTCAGCACATCGTTATTGGCCATGAGGGATGCTTGCGCTGCCTGTCCTTTATAAGCCCGTACACCTGTGTCTTCGAAAGTTTGAGCCACGGCAAGGAATGTGGCATAATTGCTGAAGACGTTGGAAAAAGCTCCACCGGCTGTAAAATCGAAAGTCGGTTTATTCACAGGCGTTCCTCCGGCGGCTGTAATAGCCGACTTAAGAAAATTTACGTGGGCTGTTTCATGATTACCGATAGTCTGAATTGCCATAGTGGGTGCACCCGCCGGTAGAAGACCGCTGGCTGCTATTCCCATTTGATAAAACCCTGCTTCGAGATATTCGAGGGTGAGCGCATAATTTAAGATACCAAACAGGTCGGTCTGGTTTTGTCTGCCGTAGGCCTTTTTAAATAAGCTGCCCAATGCCAGTGGTACCGCTGCTAAAGCCAGTTTACCGGCAATTCCGGAAAACTGCTGCATGGCTCCACGGCGGGTATTGACACGCTCATAAATTTCAGGATCGGCCTTTTCAATCTCATTGAAAATATGTTTGACATTCATAAAAAAAATTAAATGGTTGATAAATGACTCTATACCTGGTGATAGAAATTCCGTAGCTGCTACTATTATGTAGTAGGCAGATTAACTCCGGAAACTTTAGTTTTCAGAAAACCATTGGCAGCTATTAATACCTCCGATGGCATTTTGCTCATGTCGAGGCCGTTACTGTCAACAACAGAGCTGTCAGCAAAGGAGCCATTACTTATCACATCCCGGATCCAGGCGGCGTGACGGGCTTCTACCGAAACAATCTTACCGGCCAGTGTGAGATAAGCCGGATTCACAATGAGTTTACCAGCACCATTATAAGCCTGTACCCCCAAATCTTCGAATGTACGGGCCGCGGTGAGCACACTGGTACGACTGGAAAAATTAATGCCGGAAAAATCAACTTCCAACGACTGGATAGCATTGCTGCCTAACGCATTTTTGAAAAATTCGCGATGTGCAATTTCATGATCGCGGATATCGGCCATAAGAGCCATTTCAGCAACCGATCCACCGCTATACGGAGCCATCAATACCTGTGTATAAAAAGCTGCTTCGAGCTGCTCCAGCGCGTATGCATAGTTCAGAATACCAATATCACCACTACCCAGATTTATTCCATTTCCATTACTACTTCCAGGTGTATCATCTTTACTGCAGGCGGCTACACCAAGTACAACGGCCGCCGCAGCACCCGTATAACCCAAAAAACGACGCCTCGATAAACGGGCATCTGACTGTGCAGGCAATAGCTGTTCACTGCCTGATTGCTTCATCTTTGGCATAAACAATAGTTTTTAAAAATTAACTGATATGTGTGTAAAATGCAGCGGCGGCTCTAAGTGGTATATCTTCAATTACGATGAATGGATACTTTCGGATTGCCGTAAACAGATTTATTTTTTTGAGGAAAAAACGGAGATATGCCCCAAGCGGGCATAAGGCTTCACTCAGACTTATCTATGTGTGAAATATGCTGACATGTTAAATAAGGAAAGCGGGAAGCTGCTCTTGCTGCACGATTAATGCTGACTGCAGTATCTACAAGAGTCCCTTTTACGGCTCCAGCTGATTGCGCAGCAGATCATCAAACGTATCTCTGCGGCGTATGAGATGCATCTCCCCGTCTTTTACCATTACTTCGGCAGGCTTGAAACGCGAATTAAAATTGCTCGCCATTTCGAAACCATAAGCGCCGGCATTGTAAAAAACCAGATAATCGCCCTCACGCACTTCGGGCAAGGCTCGATCCCATGCAAAAGTATCTGTCTCGCAGATATTGCCGGTAATGGTATAGGTATTCAACTGACCGTTGGGATTGCTAAGGTTTGCTATACGATGATAGGCGTCGTAAAACATAGGACGTATCAGGTGATTGAAACCGCTGTTGACACCTGCAAACTGAGTGGCAGCTGTTTGTTTCATCACATTTACCTGCGTGATCAGGTAACCACATTCACTTACCATAAACTTGCCTGGCTCAAACCATATCTGTAACTGACTCGCCTGCGGATGGCTATCGAAAGCTTCTTTAACCTTTTGCCCCAGCAAGATCATATCTGTTTCTCCATCGCCTTCTTTATAAGGCACCTTGAAACCACCACCCAGGTCGACCGACTTCAGTTCAGGAAAATGAGGAATGATATCGAACAGCACTTCTATTCCTTTTACAAATACATCTGCATCCTTAATATCGCTGCCAGTATGAATATGAAGATTGGAAATATTCAGCTGATGTTCTTTTACCAGTTCCAGTATCTGTGGCAGCTGCTCAACGGGAATACCGAATTTACTTTTATCATGGCCGGTAGATATCTTGATATTACCACCTGCCATGATATTGGGGCGAAGGCGTATACCTACCGGATAGCTATGACCAAAACGACGGCCAAACTTTTCCAGGTTAGACAGGCTGTCAATATTGACACTTACTCCCAGCGATACAGCTTCTTCGATTTCATCGAAGGCGATACCATTTGATGTATATAATACACGGGTGGGTGGAAATCCTGCATACAATGCCAGCTTCACCTCATTGATCGAACTGCAATCTGCGTTTGCTCCCAGCGAGTGGATGTAGCGCAGAATATTTACATTGGTAAGCGCTTTACAGGCATAGTAAAATACCACATTACTATCCTTAAAGGCAGCGGTAAGCCGGTTGTACTGTTCCTGAATTTTTTCGGCGTGATAAACGTAAAGTGGAGTACCAAAATGTTCGGCTGCCTGCAGCAGCTGGCTGTTCGATAATGAATTTGCGGACATAGTGAGCGAAGATACAGCAGCCGTATCAATTACACACACTTAACCGAAGGCTGATCAGGACCTGCCGGCTTCATTCAGTAATCTACCTGTTAAATGGGGTAAACGAACCCGTTTCAGGCTTCTCCTTCATTGTTGTCAGCTTCCGGTTTCTCCACCAGTTCACCGTCCTCAGATACAGACATAACCACGAGTTCACCTTCTGTAAGGTCTTCGGGCTGACCGGCTGTATTTTCATCGGCCGAAGCTTCGGCCGAGCCATCGGCCTCTGATTCTTCTCCCGGTACGGTATCTTTTATAACGGTAGGCTCTACCAGTTGCTCAGCCAGCACCTCCTTGATCTTGGGCAGATCATCGGCAGAGTTGAGACCAAAGTAGTCCATGAAGTTTTTAGAAGTGCAATATACAAGGGGGTGACCCGGCAATTTTTCATTGCGGCCACTGATGATGATCAATTCTTTTTCGAGCAGTTTCTGTACAGCATAGTCGGAGCTTACACCGCGGATAGCTTCGATCTCTCCTTTTGTCACCGGTTGTTTATACGCAATGATGGCGAGGGTCTCCAGTGCTGCTGCCGATAACCTTTTCAGGAATTTATCGCCATTAAGCTGGGCAATGGTTTTATGATAATCTCTTTTAGTAAGGAATTGCCAGCCTCCGCCACTCTGACGAAGCTCGAATGGATAAAACTCGGTATTGTATTTCTCCTGCACACCTTCAATGGCAGATTCTACCTGGTCAAGGGTGATCTTATCTTCCATGAAGCCAAAGGCATTATTTACCAGCTCAGTGATATCCAGTGAGGTAAGAGGTTTATCGCTTGCAAAAACCAGCGCTTCAATATGCGGTATCAGATTTGTTATTTCCATCTACAAAATCAGTTATACGAATAAGGTCCAGTGTCAAAAAAACTTGAATTGGACTGGCAAAATAGCCATAATGACCTAAGAGGTCAAATGAGGTTATTCACATTTTCCATGGGTCAATGCGGATAACTGACCTGTCCGGATGCAGCTGGTTTTAGGTATCTCTTTCCCCCTGAAGGAGAGGGTTAAAC
>JAGODE010000001.1:0-26356 GCA_017998385.1 Chitinophagaceae bacterium
GTATAGGGTAGAAGGATACAACTTCAGCGAGCTTTCTTTTCCCTCCTTAAACCTTTCACCCTTCCCCTTTAACGGGGTAAAAGGTAGAGGGTGGAGGGTAGAAGGATACAACTTCAGCGAACTTTCTTTTCCCTCCTTTAACCTTTCACCCTTCCCCTTTAACGGGGTAAAAGGTAGAGGGTGGAGGGTAGAAGGATACAACTTCTGCCAGCTACTTTTCCCTCCTTTAACCTTTAACCTTTCACCCTTCCCCTTTAACGGGGTAAAAGGTAGAGGGTGGAGGGTAGAAGGATACAACTTCAGCGAGCTTTCTTTTCCCTCCTTTCTCCTTTAACCTTTCACCCTTCACCTTTAACGGGGTAAAAGGTAGAGGGTATAGGGTAGAAGGATACAACTTCAGCGAGCTTTCTTTTCCCTCCTTTAACCTTTAACCTTTCACCCTTCACCTTTAACGGGGTAAAAGGTAGAGGGTAGAAGGATACAACTTCTGCCAGCTACTTTTCCCTCCTTCCACCTTTAACCTTTCACCCTTCCCCTTTAACGGGGTAAAAGGTAGAGGGTGGAAGGTAGAAGGATACAACTTCAGCGAACTTTCTTTTCCCTCCTTTAACCTTTAACCTTTCACCCTTCCCCTTTAACGGGGTAAAAGGTAGAGGGTATAGGGTAGAAGGATACAACTTCAGCGAGCTTTCTTTTCCCTCCTTTCTCCTTTAACCTTTCACCCTTCCCCTTTAACGGGGTAAAAGGTAGAGGGTGGAAGGTAGAAGGATACAACTTCTGCCAGCTACTTTTCCCTCCTTCCACCTTCCACCCTCCACCTTTCCCCTTCCCCTTTAACCTTTTGCCTTCAACCTTCTCCCCTCCACCTTTCGCCTTTTACTCTTATCCCACTACCTTAGCAGTATGGATAAGAAGTTATTTCTGTTGGATGCCATGGCGCTGGTATTTCGCGCCTATTACGCACTGATTCGCAGCCCGCGCCTGACCAGCAAAGGCAAAAACACGAACGCCCAGTTTGGTTTCACCAATGCCCTTACTGAGCTTATTACCAAACAAAAGCCTTCGCATATGGCCGTATGCTTCGATACAGCGGCCCCAACAGAGCGTCATACTGATTTTGAAGACTACAAAGCCAACCGCCAGGAAGCGCCCGAAGATATTCTCGCAGCTATCCCCGACATTAAAGAGATCGTACGGGGCTTTAATATACCCTGCGTAGAGCTCGATGGCTTTGAAGCAGACGACGTGATCGGCACACTCAGCAAACAGGCCGCGGCAGCCGGTTATGACGTTTTTATGGTAACCCCCGATAAGGATTATGGCCAGCTGGTGACCGATAAAATCCGCATCTATAAACCGGGTTACCAGGGAGGAGATGTTGAAATACTGGGACCCGAAGAAGTGTGTGCCAAATGGAATATAAAAGAAGTATCGCAGGTCATAGACATACTGGGACTAATGGGCGATGCTGTAGACAACATCCCTGGCATTGCCGGCGTAGGCGAAAAAACGGCTGCCAAACTCCTGGCTGAATATAACACGCTCGAAAATGTACTGGCTAATGCCGATAGTATCAAAGGGGCTCTGGGCGAAAAAGTAAGAAAAGGAAAAGATGCCGCAATTCTTTCAAAAAAACTGGCGACAATCATCACCAATGTGCCTGTAGAATTTCATGAAGAAGACTTTCGGCTGAAAGAGTGGAACAACCCCAAACTCAAGGAAATATTCAGTCAGCTCGAATTCAAAACCCTGGGCAAAAGACTGCTGGGCGAAGAGTTTGCACCACCTGCACCCGCATCTGCCGGCGCCCTGCCTCCGGATATGGTTCAGACAGATTTGTTTGGAAATATTATAGAGCCGCCTGCTCCTGCAGCCAAAGCTGCACCTGCCGCACGTAGCATAGCGGCAGATGATGAAGATAGTGCGGGCCTTACTGCTGATAAAAACATTCATAATACTCCACACCATTACGAAGCCGTCGTTGGCAAAACAGAACTGGCAGCCCTGGTAAAAAAACTGGGCGGGCATCAGGAGATCTGTGTAGATACGGAAACAACCGGTATCGATGCCAATACAGCCGAACTGGTAGGTCTTAGCTTTTCTGTTACGCCTGGCGAAGCATACTATGTACCCTGCCCGGCCGATCAGGATGAAACGAAAGAGATCCTCGCTCATTTTGCCCCCCTGTTTGCCGACCCCGGCAAAATCTGGATCGGCCAGAACCTTAAATACGATATGCTCGTACTTAAATGGTATGGTATCGAAATAGCAGGTAACCTGTTTGATACCATGCTGGCGCATTACGTAATTGAGCCTGATGGCAAACGCGGTATGGACGTATTAAGCGCAAAATACCTGGGTTATGAACCCGTACATATTGAAGAGCTGATTGGCAAAAAAGGTAAAAACCAGGGCAATATGCGCGATGTGGCGCTGGATCAGATTCGGGACTATGCTGCAGAAGATGCAGATATCACCCTTCAGTTAAAACAAATTTTTGAGCCGCAACTCAAAGAGAAAGAGGTCGAAAAAGTATTTGCGGAAGTAGAAAACCCGCTTGTAAAAGTGCTCATGAATATGGAATATGAGGGAGTGAAAGTGGATGTGGACTTTCTTACTGATTATTCGAAACAACTGGAAAAAGACGCAAAAGCAGCGGAAGAAAGTGTATATAAACAGGCCGGAGTTCGTTTCAACCTGGCATCGCCCAAACAACTGGGTGAAGTGCTGTTTGAAAAATTAAAGCTTGACCCCTCAGCCAAAAAAACCAAAACAGGCCAGTATCAAACCGGTGAAGATGTGCTGCTGAAGCTGGCGGCAAAAGGTAACCCGATTGTGGATGACATTCTTACGTTTCGTGAGCTGACCAAGCTCAAATCCACGTATGTGGATGCGTTACCGCAGCTTATCAATCCCCGTACAGGGCGGGTGCACACTACATATGGACAAGCCGTAGCCGTTACAGGGCGGCTGGCCAGCAATAATCCCAACCTTCAGAACATTCCTGTACGTACAGACCGGGGTAAAGAGATCAGGAAGGCCTTTATTCCCCGCGACGACAAGCATACACTTTTATCGGCAGACTATTCTCAGATCGAACTGCGTATCGTAGCTGCTATCAGTGGCGATCAGAATATGTGTACCGCATTTATTAATGGCACCGACATTCATACCGCCACGGCAGCCAGGGTTTATAATGTGGATGAAAAGGATGTAACCAAAGAAATGCGGTATAAAGCCAAAAGCGTAAACTTTGGCATTATATATGGGCAGGGAGCATTTGGGCTCGCCGACAACCTGGGTATCAGCCGCACGGAGGCTAAAGAGATCATTGATAATTACAAAAAACAGTTCCCCGGCATTCAGGCTTATATGGATCAGACCATCAATTTTGCACGGGAACATGGCTATGTACAGACCCTTATGGGGCGCAAGCGCTGGCTCAGGGATATTAACTCGGCCAACTTTACCGTACGTGGATTTGCCGAGCGAAATGCTATCAACTCTCCGATTCAGGGAACTGCTGCCGATATGATCAAGCTGGCCATGCAAAAAGTATATGCCGCCATGCAGAGAGAGAAAATGAAAAGCCGGATGATCCTGCAGGTGCATGACGAACTGATCTTTGATGCGCTGAAGTCTGAAGTTAAAGAACTGAAACCGCTTATTATTGAAAATATGCAAGGCGCTTTGCCATTGCCACACCAGGTGCCTGTGACTGCCGAATGCGGCGAAGGCGACAACTGGTTACTGGCTCATTAACCAATTGCTGCTATTGAGCAAAGAGCTTTGATAATTCGTTTGACTTATGGAAATGGTTAAGGACAATGCGGGGGAAGAAACCGTCGATATACACTCGTATACGCTTCCTGCATCACTGGTTGAATCAATTCCCATCGGAGTTATCATACGTAACCCGCAAGGCCAGCTGCTGACTGCCAATAAGGCCGCCCTTGCCATTACAGGACTCAATAGCCAGCAACTGGCTGATCCTGTTTTAGTAGATCAGTACTGGCATATAAGCCGTGAAAACGGTATCCGGCTTTCTGCTGAAGAAAAAAATGCCCTGCTTTCCGGAACCCTTGCATATACACAGCCTGGCATTTTCCGCATGCTGAATGCAGAAGGCGGATTGATCAAACTCATCCGCATACATTCTTATACAGCAGGACCACAACCGTCCACTACAATCGTCACAGTAGAAAACATTGCACCGGTTGTGGCAGCAGAACATTTGCAGTCACTCATTGATGGCAGCAAAGTAGGCTTGTTTTTACTGGATACAGATTACCGGCTCATCACCATGAATAATTACGCCAGGGGGCTAATGAGTAAAATTGCTGCGGATACAACTATTGATATTCCGGTTTCTTTTATAGATATGCTGCCTGCTTACCGCCGGGAAAAAGCGAGAAAAGCACTTGACCTGGTCGTTCATGGTAATAAATTAAGTTATGATGCCCTTTATCACCAGCTCGACGGATCAGATATCTGGTTTCAGATACATTATCAGCCGGTAGTAAACAAAACAGATACTACAACTACGTTCATTTGTATCACCGCAACTGATATAACCGAACTGAAGAAAAAAGAAGCCGCGCTCAACGAGAGTGAACAACGCTGGAAGTTTGCCCTCGAAGGAGCAGGTGATGGGGTGTGGGAATACAATTTTGAAACCAAAGAGTCTTATTATTCCCTCACTTATAAAACAATGCTTGGCTACAGCGATGAGGATTTTGCCAACGATGAAAATGAGTGGAAAAGCCGCATCCATCCCGAAGATTTGTATAAGATCGGCAATATTGATCAATTATATGAGTCAGGCCTTATCGAAAACCATTCGGTAGAATACCGTATCAAAGCAAAGGATGGCGAATACAAATGGATACTGGACAGAGGCAAGGTCATTGAAAGAAACGGAGATGGCAAACCGCTTAAAGTAATCGGTACACATTCAAATATCAACCAGCGCAAAAGGGCAGAAGAACGGGTACACCGGTCAGAGCAGTTATTCAGTTCGTTTATGGCCAATACGCCTACTATGAACTGGATCATCGATGAAAAAGCCGTGTTTCGTTATCTCAATGAGCCCTACATGCGCGCCTTTGATCTTAGCGGTACCGATATTGGGAAAAGCATCTACGACATTTTTCCACCTGATGTTTGCGATGGCTTTGTTGAAAACAACTGGAAAGTATGGAATAGCGGCAAAAGTATTGAAGCAATAGAAGAAGGGGTTGGACGTGACGGACAAAAACAATATTATCACATATTTAAGTTTCCGCTTAAATCAGACAACGGTATGCGATTGCTTGGTGGTGTTGCACTCGACATCACACAGAAAGTAGAAATTGAGACCCAGCTTGCAGAAGAGCGTGAGCGAAGCCGGCTTGAAGTGATTCAGGCCATTCTGAATGCCCAGGAAAAGGAACGTGATGAAATTGCCTATGAACTGCACGAAAATGTAAACCAGATGCTGACATCCTCCAAACTAATGCTGGAAGTGGCAGTAGAAAAAAAAGAACAGAGCCTGGAGTTTATAAGCAGAAGCCTTGAATATATTTCCGAAGCCATCTCGGAAATAAGAAAGATCAGTCACAACCTGCGACCGGCAACCCTTCAGGATATTAGCCTCGAAGCCGCCATTGGCGAGTTTGTACAGGAAATAAACCAAAGCGGCAAACTGGAGGTTGAATATTTTTACTCGTTCGCTGGCAGCCGGAAACATATGAGTCCGGAAATACAACTGGCCGTACTGCGTATGGTGCAGGAGCAGCTTAACAATATCATTAAACACCCAGGTGCATCAGAGGCGCGCATTTCTCTTTCCATAAAAGAATCGAAGCTCATGCTCATCATCAGCGACAATGGAATTGGCTTTAATGTATTGCTTACCAAAAAAGGGCTGGGGCTCAATAATATTACCAACCGGGTGGAATTTTATAATGGTACCATCCGGATCAACAGTGCCGAAGGTGAGGGCTGCGTTTTGGAAATAGATATCCCCCTCTGATTGTTTAACGGAGATCAGTCTCATTTGTATAAGGCTTGTTAACTTACAAAAACGGTCGCGCTCGTTTCACCGCCGTTCTTTACATTTATTTTTAAAAAAACCAAATGACCAGACTGCTGATACTTGCCGCCGTACTGTCCAGCCTGAGTGCCGGTGCACAGGAACAGATGGATTTTGAAAAATATAATCCTGTGTCAACGCTCAAGGTGCCAGAACACCCCGTTTCTAAAGCCAGGTTTCCTTTTATTGATGTGCATAACCATCAGTTTGATATGCCCGGCATGGATCTGACGAAGCTGATCGTTGAAATGGATAAACTGAATATGGCCGTGATGGTAAATCTAAGCGGCCAAAGCGGAGAGCTCATCAAACAGTCTGTTGCCAATATTAAATCGCATTATCCCAGGCGATTCATTGTATTTGCCAATATAGATTTCAGGGGCGTGGGCACACCCGGCTGGAGCGAAAAGGCGGCCCGTCAACTGGAAACCGACGTAAAAAATGGTGCCAACGGATTGAAGATCTATAAAAGTCTTGGCTTTTCCGTTACAGATATTAACGGAAAACGTGTGGCCGTTGATGATCCGAGACTTGACTCTATCTGGAAAAAAGCCGGTGAGTTAAAAATTCCTGTCCTGATTCATACTGCAGACCCCCAATCTTTTTGGGATCCCATGGATGAAAAAAATGAAAGGTGGCTCGAACTGGCTACTCATCCCAATCGCAAAAGAGGTGCTGCCAACCCGGTCCCCTGGCAGCAGTTGATTGATGAACAACATCGCCTTTTTAAAAAACATGCGGGTACAACTTTTATTGCTGCACATTTTGGCTGGTATCCCAACGATCTGGCAAAGCTTAGCCAGCTCATGAATGAGCTTCCCAATATGTATGTGGAGTTTGGCGCAGTGATAGCAGAGTTGGGTCGTCAGCCACGAATGGCCCGCGAGTTTTTTGAAAAATATCAGGACCGCATTCTCTTTGGAAAAGACAGTTGGGTACCCGACGAATATGCCACTTACTTCAGAGTACTGGAAACCACCGATGAATATTTTCCTTATCATAAAAAATACCATGCTTTCTGGCGCATGTATGGTATGGGGTTAAGTGATGCTATATTGAAAAAGATTTATTACAAGAATGCGTTGAAAATCATTCCCAATATTGATAAAACGGCTTTCCCTGACTGAAAAAAATGATCCGGATTGGTCCCCTTTTTTTCCGACTTCATCCAAATACGGGCCCGGCTGCAAATGCAGACCGGGCCTTTTTAGTAACTTTTATGAAACATTTGTTTATGAAAAAATTTACCCTCCTGGCATCAGCTATTATGCTGATCATAGCCGGATTGCGCGCGCAATCAGAAGCAGAAATGAAGGCCTGGCAGGAATTTATGACCCCGGGCTCTATGCACCAGATGATGGCCAAATTCAATGGTGAGTGGAAGGAAGACATCACCCACTGGATGCAGCCTGGTGCAGAAGGAATGAAATCCACGGCCTCCTGTGTAAATACGATGATACTGGGGGGCCGCTACCAGGAAAGCCGGCATAGCGGTTCTTTTTTTGGCATGCCTTTCGAGGGTTTGAGCTGGCTGGGCTACGACAATGGAAAAAAACTATTTGTCAGTACCTGGATCGACAATATGGGTAGTGGTATTGCAACAATGGAGGGCCTATGGGATGAAAAAACCAAAACAATAGACCTTAGAGGAAAAGTGACTGACCCCATGACGGGAAAAGATGTACCGATGCGCCAGGTATTCAAAATTATTGATGATAATACACAGATAGTGGAAATGTACGGCGTGTACCAGGGAAAGGAATTTAAAAACATGGAGATCCGTCTTACGCGAAAAAACTGATCTTTGCTTAATAGTATTGCGGTCTGTTAACTACCATTGACCCGGCCGCCGCTGCCGTTCCGGAATGGGTGATTCATCCATTCCGGATCACGGCGGCGATTTCTTCAGGAACGTTTGATCACTTTCTCGTAATAAGCAATCCACTCTTCGGGTTTCATTTTGGAAGCGAGCTGACCTATTACTTCATACGGGATCTTGCTCAGATTTTTGAAACGGATACAGCTTTTGCCCATATCCAGTTTCGTAATGCCTGCTTTGGAACAGGCCTCTACAAACCACTTATTGATAGCGGGTATAGAATACACGCCCATGTGATATACGGCCACAAAATTTTTTTGCGAAGCCACCGACATAAATGGCAGAGGCATTTTAGGATCGCAATGATAGCCTGCCGGATAAAGTTTATGCGGTACCACATAACCAATCATTCCGTAATTCATTTCTTCTTTAAATCCTTCGGGAATATTTTTGCGGATTTCCCGGCGCAGACGGTTTATCGCATCGCGGCGGTCGGCGGGCAACTCTTCCAGATAGGCTTTTACTGTTGTAGCAGCAGATTGCATAAGAACTGAGTTTTATGAAAATTAATCAGTTTCTGCAACAGATTACTGATTTTTTCATCAGCGCCAGAGCCCGATGATAGCTCCCATCAAAGTTAGCGCCAGCAGCAGATACCCTCCATTGATAAAAATATACCGGGTACTGCGCTGTTCAAAAAGGGCTACTATAGCCAACCCGCAAAACACCCATATACCCGCCAGGAAACCAGCCGTAGCACCCCAGGCTACATCTGTTTTCTGCGCGCATTCGCCTGTACAACCAGCAGGCGCATCGGCCAGAAACATTCCGAGGTTCGCCGCCATGATGAGCGAAAGCACAAAGGCCCAGCCAAAAATCTTTGCCTTATTACCCCTGCGTACATCTTCGACCGAAAGGCCGTTTTCTTTCATCCAGGCATTACCAAAAAGCATGGGCGAGTACCAGACACCGCCCAGTACAAAAGCTGAAATACCGGCTACCAGCACCGCCAGCCAGTTAATCGTATTCATATCCATATGAATCGTTTTTTTGAGGTGAATGAATAAATGATGGCATATCTAAACTATTATCTAATTTTTCATCCGCAAACCAATAAAGAACCAGGGTGGAAAAAGAGCTGATCAATACTGTCACAGAACCGACGAAGCAACCTGCAACGGGTTTCAGACCCAATGATATTGCTTTCCGCCTTGTACTCATTCCCATTCTGGGTATTGTGATACCATTGGTCACCGGTATGATCAATACACGGAATTTTTCTCACTGGCAGATCAAACTCAGTTTTTTATATACGATCGGTATTGCCTTTGTAATCTGGCAGGGTAACCGCTCGTTATTTTTTTCGCTGCGCAGTTATTTTGACTGGCACCAAAAACCTGTACGAAAAATTGCCGCCCTGCTGCTTACCATAGTTTTCTATACCGTACCAGTAAGCGTGATACTGCTTACTGGCTGGTACCGCATTTTTGCAAAAGGAATTATCGACTGGAATGTAATAATCACTGCTTCTCTTATCATCATGATCTGTGTAGTTTTTATTACGCATGTATATGAGACCGTGTTTCTCGTTAAAGAATCTGAAAATGAGATGATCCGCAATATGGAGCTCGAGCGTTCGAAAGCCGAAGCAGAACTCGAGGCGTTGAAAAATCAGATAGACCCGCACTTTATCTTCAATTCACTTAATACACTTTCACATCTTATTGAAGAAAAACCGGCCAAAGCCCGTTTATTTAATGATACTCTCGCAGATGTATACCGCTATATTCTTCAAAACAAAGGGCGCGAGCTGGTATTGCTGAGAGAAGAAGTGGATTTTTTAAAAAACTATTATGCCCTGCTCAGGATCCGGTACGAGCCGGCAGTACAAATGGAACTACAGCTCCCGGACAAATTACTGGATAGTTATCTTATACCGCCCATCTCGCTGCAGTTGTTGCTGGAAAATGCTATCAAACACAATGAATTTTCTGATCAGGTTCCGCTGGTAATACGTTTTTGTGCAGAAGGAGAAATGGTGCGTGTACAAAATGCAGGCAAACGTAAAAACCAGCTGCGCGAAACATCGCGCATTGGTCTTGGCAATCTCGACAGGCGCTACCGGCTTATTTCCGGAAAGGGAATACGTATTGAGGATAATAACACAGAATTTCTGGTAGAGATACCATTGCTAAAAATTGAATAGTATGCGCATTTTAATTGTGGAAGACGAAAAACCTGCTTCCCAAAAACTACAGAAGGCGCTGCAGAAATGCAGTGTGCGTGGAGAAGTGGTTGCCTGCACCAGCAGTATAAGTGAGACGGTGCAGTGGCTGCGCGATAATGCGGCACCGGATCTGGTATTTATGGATATTCAGTTAAGCGATGGAGTGAGCTTTCGCATCTTTGATCAGATACAGATCAGTTGTCCGGTCATTTTCGTAACCGCATATGACGAATACTGGCAAACGGCTTTTGAGCATAACAGTATCGACTACCTGCTCAAACCTGTAAAGCAGGAAAAGCTGGAAGCCGCGCTGGCTAAATTTGAAAAGCTGAAGCAATATTTTTCGACCCATCTGCGCCAGTTGCAGCAATGGCAGCAGCAGCCCCTGGGTGTGCAGTATAAAAAACGTTTCCTGATAAAACGGGGGGCTGATTATATAAGTGTAAAAACAGATGAGCTTGCTTACTTCTATGCCACGCACAAACTGGTATGCCTGGTAGATACGAAGGGACAGAAATATATCCTGGATGAGTCGCTGGCGGATATTGAACGGCAGCTCGATCCGATGCAGTTTTTCCGGATCAACCGAAAATACCTCGTGAATCAGTCGGCTATACGCCGCATTCGCAGTTATCCTAAAAGTAAGCTGCAACTGGACCTGGAACCTACTGTCTCGGAAGAAGTGATCATAAGCCAGGAGAATGTAGCCGGATTTAAACAGTGGATGGGGCAATAAAAAAGCCCGGCGCCTTGTTTCCTCAGCAGCCGGGCGGGTGTTAACTACCATTAACCCAAAAAACGCTTATTGTCGGTTGCCACCGCCACCACCGCGGCGAGGCATCATTGCCGGTTCAATTTCTTCTTTCCACTTCTTGAATTGCTCATCGGTAAGGATTGTTTTCAGTTCCTTATCGCGGGCATCAGTAAGAGGTTGCATTTTTTCGCGCATAGCCTGAAAGTCGGGGCGTTCGCCACCGCTCATCATTTCTTCGCGAAGTTTGTCCTGGTCCTTATAATATTTGGTAAAGGCTGCATCAACTTTCGCCAGCTTGTCTGCATCCAGTTTGAATGCGCTGTCAATTTTTTCATGCACCATTTTTACCCGCTCTTCAACTGTGCGGCGCTGGCCACCGGGTTGAGCCTGCGCAAAAAGGGCTGCACTCATTAAAACAACAGCCAGTAACGCGTGTTTGAGTTTCATATTTGTGAAATTTTAAAAAGCTATTTATTCGTTTTATCCCCTTCACTTTTGGGCTTATTGCCCATGCGGCGAAACATCCGCAACAGTAAAGAGTCATATTTTGCTTCCTGATCGGGACGGCACAGGCTTCTTACGCGTTTGAAGTGCTGGAAGGTTTTAATGTCCAGCTCGCGTTGTCTTTGTGCGATCACACTGGCAGCCGCTTCGATGGTTGAGTCGCCTGCAGCTGGTGTGCTGATCAGCTTAAACAATCCCTCTTTGGCTACACGCATACTATCAAACATTGGTCTGATAATATCACGCTGGCGGTCACGCAGTTCCTTGTACCTGGTAAGCTGGCCTTCATCGAAGCCCACTTCTTTCTGCAAGACATCTGCCATTCCATTTCTGTCGCGTTGCTGGCCACTACCATGTACATTTGTTTCTGCCGGTTTTTTATACCAGAGAAAATAACCCAGCACGCCTACGTTGGTGAGCAACAGCACTGCAATGATCACCAACAGATTTTTGTTTCCGCTTGTAGTGCTCATTATGGTGCAAAATTTTCATAATCAAAACTGCTGCTGCTTGCAATAAGCGACTCGCTTTCTACCACGGTCTCACTTTGTGCAACGGTATTTGGTCCGGTAGTCGTAGCTGCAGGCTGTTTCAGCAGAATGGTTACGTTGGCCACCAATATCACACAAAGACCTGCTACCACTACGGCCGGGCGCGACAAAAATGAGCCGATATGCTCCCATACCGTTACTGGTTCATCCCGCTCAAGACGGGCCCGTAAACGGGTATAGAACCAGGGCGCCGGTTGTGCGCGCTTCAATCCGTCAAGGCTTTCTAAAGCCCTGTCGATCCGCTGTTCTATGTCATGCCTTTCGTTCATGTACAATTAATTTGACGTTATACTGATAAAAAACTTTTGCCGGTTACCGCGATTTATAATGGTTTTCCAAATTTTTACGCAGGTTGGTCTTTGCCCGGTGCATAAGAGACTCCACCGAAGAAATACTGGTTTTCATAACATCGCTAACCTCTTGATAACTAAGTCCTTCTACTTTGTGTAAGGTAAAGGCGATCCGCTGATTCTGTGGCAACTCACGAATGGCTTCAAACAGAATGGCGGCATCTTCCTTTTTATCAAGCTGTACGCCCGGATGATTAAAATCCGGCGGATGTACCAGTACTTCCGAATCTTCACCGAAAAGGCTTTTTACAAACGCAAAGCGTTTTTTCCTTTTTTTGCGCCGCTCATGATCGAGCGATTTGGTGATGGTGATCCTGTAAAGCCAGGTAGAAAATTTGGAATCGCCTTTAAAAGAGCTCACGGACTGGTAGACCTGCACAAAAACCTCCTGTGCTATGTCTTCTGCATCGGATGGCACCTGCACAATACCCAGAGCGGTGTTGTAAACCATGTCCTGCCAGGTTTCCACCATTTCTCTGAATGCAGTCTCATCGCCCTGCTTCAACAACTCTACCAATGTTCTTTCATCCAAGCGCCCTGATTTTGCTTGAGGCGATATTACGTAAAATTTTTATCGCTTTCAAGGGCGCCCGAAACTATTGACCGGTTTTAAAACTGCATTGGACGACGTTGTCCGCCATTAACGCCTCCACCGCTGCGGGCAGGTGTACCAAAATTTTTCAGATTATAGGTAAACGTCAACATAAAGTATTGTTGTAATACCGTATTTCTTTCGTCGATGATATCAAGCCCGCTTACCGTACGGGTTATGCTCTGGTTTTGTTTCAGCAGATCAAATACAGACGCCTTCAGCTCACCACGTCTATCCTTCAGCAGTTTCTTACCAATGGCCACATTCCACAACCAGAAGCTGGGATTGTAACCTGCCGAAAGACCGGTATAGCTCTGATTGTTGAGGTCATTCTGCAAAAACCATCCCGTTTTGGTAAGCAGGTTAAACTGAACACCGGCTGTAGTAGTCCAGTAATTGGTATTCAGCTGTGGCTGCCGGGCATTACGTGCCTGGTAATAGTTAGCATTATAAGAAAGGGTAAAGTCGATATACTCGCTCACGTTGCTGGCAATTACAACACCGGCTGTATAGTTATATACATTGGTAGAGGTCTTGAGGCCATTTGACAGGCCGGGCGTTTTGCTGTATGTGAAACCTGCGTTGAGGTTCACATTAGATTTCAGCGCTTTTACCGGCTGACCAAAAGTGAAGAAAGAGCGCAGGCTCCAGAAACCATCGAGGTTAACGGGCTTGGTCAGCTGCGAACCACGATAAAGTATCACACCGGGCGCCAGTACAGAATCCTGGTAAGCCGTAAAGATGGCATTGGTCACATAGTCGGCCGTTTTCTGCAAAAATATATTGGCAAAAAAGCTCTGTCCTTTTTGTGTATTGGTATAGGTGTAGCGGGTGGCCAGGGTATGTGAATACTGCTGATCGAGGCCGGGATTACCGGTCGATACCAGCAGGGGATTGGTATTATCAATCACATTCTGCAACTGGTTAACCGAAGGTGCACTTACTGATGTACGGTAGAATATACGGATACTGCTGCGGGCGGATATTTTGGTACGCCACTGCAGATTGGGCAGGAAGTTGGTAAAGCTGCGGCTAATGGTTGCCACCTGCGGAAATACCTGATCGCTGTTAAGCTCCGAAAACTGATAGTTCAATCCTACAGAAAACTGCCTGTCACGATCACCAATACGGTAGGTAAGACCAGTGTTATGTGTATTATAGGTATTGTCGAACTTATTGGAAATGGCTGTATCCATCTGATTGTACTTCTCCGTTACAGCGTCGAAACGGAATGTTTCCTTATCTGCTTTATTGGTGGTAAAGGATGGATTATAATTGAGCTGCAGTGAACCTTTTTTACCAATAGGCTCTGTGTAAACGATATTAGAAGATAGGGTACGGCCTTTGGTCACATTATCGGTATACTGAAGAAGCGTGTCGTTTTTACCGCCACTGCTGAAATAGGTGGCCAGTGATTCCTGGTAAGTATCCCCATCACGATCACTAAAAGAGGTGTTGAGGTTTACAGAAAGTGTGCGGCCTTTTTTGGCAAATGAGTGACGGTAGAGGATGTTGTTATTGATATTATATCCGGCAGTAATGCTGCTACGGTTGTTTTCCAGCTCGCTCAGCATTCCGTCTGTCAGGTTATAATAGTTCTGCTGAAATGTATTGCTGCGCGATTTGTTGCGCTGAAAACTCAGGCTGGGGGTAATGATCACGCTGTTGGCCGAGTCAATACGATACTCCATTCTGAAATTGAAGCGGTGGTTATAGTTATTGGTACGGCTCATTGTACTTTCATCCGCAAAGAGAATAGAATCTGGCTTGGCCAGGCTCTGGCGGTTGGTAAGCACATCATTATTAAGATTGCTGTTATTGAAGAAATAGCTGCCGCTTACATCTATTTTTTTACCCCATTTGTCGGAGTAATTGATACCAATGGCATTTGTCTTTGAAATACCATTTTGCTGACCCACGGTGAAGTTGGACTGTCCTCCGCCAAAACCGCCGCCACCCGGACCGCGGCCGCCACCGCCACCAAAACCACCGCGACCACCGCCACTGCTCGTTACACCGAGCAAATCCTGTGAGCCGAAGTTTTGCTGGTTTACATTGTTGGCAAGGCCTACCAGCGAAATACGCCGGTTATTCTTGAAAAAGCTCACATTGCCGCCGGCCTGGTAACGCTCATCTGTACCATAGCCCGCATAAAAACGGCCAAACTGACCATTCTTCAAACCGGCCTTGGTTACGATATTGATCGCTTTCTGGGAGTTGCCATCATCCACACCGGTAAACTGGGCCTGATCGCTCAGGCGGTCAAATACCTGGATTTTATCCACGATATCGGCCGGAAGGTTGCGCAAAGCAGCCGATGCATCATCACCAAAGAAATCGCGGCCATCAATAGTCACTTTTCTGACCTGCTCGCCCTGGGCAGTTACAGTACCATCCCTGCCAACGGTGACGCCTGGCGCTTTTTTAACCAGATCTTCCACGGTGGCATCGGGATTTACCTTAAACTGGCTGGCGTTATATTGTATAGTATCGCCTTTTTGCTGGGCGGGGGGAGTTTTGCTCAC
Source organism: Chitinophagaceae bacterium (assembly GCA_017998385.1). GTDB lineage: Bacteria > Bacteroidota > Bacteroidia > Chitinophagales > Chitinophagaceae > CAYMZZ01. The sequence goes on from JAGODE010000001.1 coordinate 15,396, forward strand.
AACCACCACACCAATATTTTCTGTTACTTTTTTAGGTATAAAAAGAGTGCCCAGGTCTACTACAGGAATACTGTCGTTGGTAGACACAATCTGGCGGAACTGGTCATAGGTTACAAACGTAACAACCAGGTAAAATGAGTCGACGGGCAGGTTGCTGAACTGAAAAGTACCGGTACTGTCAGAAATGCCTTCGCGCTGAAAGTCTTTATTTTTCAATGAAGAAAGCAGTACGGTTGCCCCGCGCAGGGGTTTATTATCGACAAGGTCTGCGAGTTTTCCTTTAAGTGTTTGAGAATGAGCCTGTAAAGCCAATCCGAGTACAAATAATAAAGCAAGTCTAAATCTTTTCATATTCTTCTGATTACAGCAAATAAGACGCCCCTCCGTTGAATAACCTTCGTTGTTAAAAATGTTAAAACGGTAAATTTTGACGCTATTCGTTGCATATCAGTCTGTTTTTTAGGCGTTTTTCTGTGTTGTGGCCCGATATTTTCGGTTAATGAGCATCATTTAAAGCATGGTTTGCGTGAAAATTTGGCCGGTCTGGGCGCATTTGGCCGAACTCGAGTATCTTGCGCCTCTTAAAATCTTTCGAAGACATTATGGAGTATAGTAAGCTTGTAGCTGTAACCGGGTTGCCCGGCTTGTTTGAACTGATCAACAGTAAGAATGATGGTGCTATCATCCGCTCACTGGATGACAACAGTACCAAATTTGCCTCTTCCCGTATTCACAACTTTTCGCATCTGGAGAGTATAGAAGTCTATACCGTCCGCGACAATGTGAACCTGGTTGAGATATTTCATGCCATGGAAAAGGCTGGGGTTGAACTTCCCGATACTAAAGACAATGCGAAACTGACCCAGTATTTCCAGAAAGCATTTCCTGATATGGATTTTGAGCGGGTATATGCCAGTGACCTGAAAAAAATGGTTAAGTGGTTTGAACTGCTGAAAAAGAAAAATATTGAGATCAAATTATCTGCCCTGCCGGAAGAGGAAGAGGAAGCCCCTGTAGCAGAAGAAGCTCCGGCTGTGGAAGAAAAACCAGCGAAAAAAGCTACTAAGAAGGAAGCCGCCAGTAAAGAAGAAGGGGAAGAGAAACCGGCCAAAAAAACTGCTGCGAAAAAGGAAAAGGCAGAAGGCGCTGAAGAAAAGCCTGCTAAAAAGTCGGCTAAAAAAGAAAGCGGCGATGCAGAAGAAGCACCTAAGAAAAAGGCTGCTACCAAAAAGAAATAATCAGCCCATTATACAAAAAGCTGCAAGCGCGCACGTGCGTGTTTGCGGCTTTTGTGTTTAAGAAAGGATGCCCGATTGCTTTTAACTTTGCCGGGATAAGCTTGTTTTTTAAATAACTGATATGAACTATAGCGCAGATATAAAAAAATTGCCCCGGCGTTTTATGCCGGCAGATTTTACAGTAAGTAACTGGGAGTCGCTGGAACCTTATTTCACCGAGCTGGTTCAACGCCCTATCGACAGTGTGCAGAATCTCGATCGCTGGTTACATGACCTCAGTGAGCTGGAAGCCCTCATCAGCGAAGATGCATGCTGGAGACAGATCCGGATGACCTGCGACACGGAGAATAAAGAACTGGAAGAGTCATTCAATTATTTCATGCTGGAGATACAGCCGCGCATACAGCCTTTTGCCGACCGGCTCAATCGTAAACTGGTGGAGAGCCCGTATGCTGCACAGCTCGATCAGGCCAAATACTTTACTTACCTGCGCAATGTGCGTAAGAATATTGATCTTTTCCGCGAAGCAAATATTCCCCTGCAGGCCGAACTGAATGTAGAAGCCCAGCGCTTTGGTATGATTGCCGGTAAAATGACAGTGGATGTAAACGGTCAGGAATACACACTTCAGCAGGCGGCAAAATTTCTGGAAGACCCCAACCGAAGCCTGCGTGAAGAAGTATTTCGCAAAATTGCAGAACGCCGCCTGCAGGATAAGGATGCCCTGAATGAGGTATTCAATTCACTGCTGAGTAAGCGTAATCAGGTTGCACTTAATGCGGGTTTTAATAATTATCGTGACTTTCGTTTTATTGAACTGGGCCGTTTTGATTATAGCAAAGAGCAGTGTTTCCAGTTTCATGAAGCGGTAAAGCTGCACGTAATGCCTCTCGTCAATCAGCTGTATGCTGCCAAACGCCAGAAGCTGGGCCTCGATGTGTTGCGCCCCTGGGACGTTGAGGCAGAGCCGGAAGGAATCAAGCCACTGCATCCCTTCGAAAACGGACAGGAGCTGATCGATAAAACAATTGCCTGCTTTGATAAACTGAAACCATTCTTTGGTGATTGCCTGCGCAAGATGCAGCAGCTGGGACACCTCGATCTTGAAAGCCGCAAGGGTAAAGCTCCCGGCGGATACAATTGTCCGTTAGCAGAAAGTGGTGCTCCTTTTATTTTTATGAATGCAGCTGGCCAGCTCGATGATGTAACCACTATGGTGCACGAAGGCGGTCACGCTATTCACAGTTTTCTCGCTCACGAACTCGAACTAAATGGTTTTAAAGAATACCCCACAGAAATTGCCGAAGTGGCCAGCATGAGTATGGAACTGTTCAGCATGAATCAATGGGATGTGTTTTTCAACAATAAAGAAGAATTGAAACGCGCCAAAGAACAGCAACTGGAGCGTGTAATCACCATTTTCCCCTGGATTGCCACTATCGACAAATTTCAGCACTGGATCTACGAAAATCCTGCTCATACCGTGGAACAACGTACCGCCAAATGGATGGAAATATTGCAGGAATTTACCTCACCTGAAATCGATTTCAGCGGACTGGACGCTTACCGTCAGTATTCCTGGCAGCGTCAGCTTCACCTGTTTGAAGTACCTTTTTACTACATCGAATACGGAATTGCACAATTGGGAGCCATAGGATTATGGCAGCAATACAAGCAAAACCCGGCTAAAGCAGTAGACAATTACCTGACTGCCCTGTCGTTGGGAGGCACCCGCACGCTGCCCGAACTTTTTGAGGCAGCAGGACTTCGCTTCGATTTTTCGCCGGCTCATATCAGCGGACTCATGCAATTTGTGAAACAGGAACTTGACGCACTGGAGGCCTGACGGGAAAAAATACCCCGAAAGTGGTATGACTTAAATTCGGAAAATTGGAATCTTGATATTATTTTTGATTTCCAATTAGCAAAACTTATTTTAAAATAGCTACTAATCAGAGCCTTAACCTAAGTCCCCGTGTGTCTACACGGGGGCTTTTTTTATGCCCCGTCTGCTGCTGTTTTATTGTTTTCCTGTAATAGAAATTTCAGGCAGTGCATTCACGGCAAATGCCATTGACCACTACTTCAATATGGTTAGTAGAATATCCCCGGGGGAGTTTTATTTCAGGCGTCACCACATCATCGAGACAAAAGGTTTGACCACACTGGCTGCATACAAAATGAATGTGCTGATCGTGATGATGCCCGGCTTCACAATTGTCTTTGCATAATGCATAACGTACCGAATTGTCGGCTGTGGGAATAGTGTGAATGATGCCCTTTTCCACAAATGTCTGCAGGGTGCGGTATACGGTGACACGGTCGAATTTTTCGCCGGCTCTTTTTTCGATATCGCCATGCGCCAGCGCACCTGACTGCTCTAGGAAGAGATGTAATATCTTTTCCCTGCTCGCAGTAACACTAAGCTGGTTACGCTTTAGTATGTTCCTGATATCTGCTTGCATATGCTGACTACTCTTTTAACATGTTTTCAATATCAGCCATCAGTTCGTTGATCTCCTCATCTTTCAATCCGTCATAAATCTTTTTCACTTCACCTTTTCTGTTTACCAGTGCCCAAAACTGTGTGTGCAGAAAATCATCATCAATATTGCGCAGGTTATTTTTAGGATCATCAATCGTATAACTAAGACGGGCCATTGTATAGAGACTGTCTTTTCTGCCAGTAAGAAAAATCCACTGACGGGTATCTACCTGCATCGAATCCGCATATTTCTTCAACTGGCTGGCAGAGTCCTGCTCGGGATCGCAGGTATGTGAAAGGATCAGAAAATCCTTATTGCCTTTGAAACGCTGATACACTTTGTTCATGTTGGTGTTCATCGTCGGGCAAATACCGGGGCAGGTAGTAAAAAAGTATTCTGCTACATATACCCTTCCCTCCACATCCTTATTGGTAAAGCGCTGGCCATCCTGGTTCACAAAAGAAAAAGGCTGTACCACAGAAATGGTATCCTTACGCACAATCCACTGTTTGACCACCAGGAAAAATGCAACTACCAGCACAGCAAAAAAAACGATATAGAGCAGGGCCTTCTTTGACATAACACGCAATTAAATTACCCGCAAAGGTACCAATGATCTGACGATTTTAGTGCCTGTAGGACAAGGCTTAATAAATATTTGCAACATTGTTGCTTTTTTGATACTTTTGCCCTCTTTATGCGATTAAAGATCAACTGGGATGCGATGGGAATTACCGCCTCTGTGGCCTGTGCCATCCATTGTGCGGTATTGCCCATGTTTATGTCGGCCCTGCCTTTATTTGGCGTTAATATCATTCATAATCTGGCATTTGAGGCAGGAATGGTAATTCTGGCCTTTTCTATAGGAGCCTATTCATTTTATCATGGATTCCGCAAACACCACCATAGCTGGCTTCCTTTTACCCTGTTTGTGGCGGGTATTGGCCTGTTGGTTTTAAAGCTGTTCTTTATCCATTATGAAAACTGGCTCCTTCTGCCAGCTGTTATTCTGATTGTACTGGCTCATTTCCTCAATTATCGTCTTTGCCGTGTGCATGATCATGCCCATGCCGATGACTGCGATCACTAGGATTGCAGTACCTTGTACAAAACTTATTGCATGAAGACTATCCTGGGTGTTTTTTTCCTCCTTACCAGCTATTGCAGTTTTGCTCAATCTGCCGACGAGAAAGCCATTCGCGATATACTTGCTCAGCAAACCCGGGCCTGGAATGAGGGCAAACTGGAGCAGTTTATGAGCGGCTACTGGGAAAATGACTCCCTGATGTTTATCGGGTCGAGGGGAGTGACCTATGGCTGGGCCAATACATTGCGAAACTACAAACAGGGTTATCCGGATACTGCTGCCATGGGCAAACTGGAGTTTAATCTGTTGTCGGTAAAACAGCTTTCTCCTGATTATTTCTTTGTAGTGGGTAAATGGAAGCTATACCGCACTATAGGCGATCTGCAGGGACATTATACCCTCGTATTCAGAAAAATAAACGGCCAGTGGAAAATAGTGGCCGACCATAGCAGTTAACCCGCACTGGCAGCATAACGCTGCTGCAGCCAGGTAAAAGAAAAGTAAGAAAGTCCGAGACCGGGCACAGACATCAGAATGTCATATACATCGAAAGTGCGGCCAAAGACGGGAATCATCTGCAGATATTCATTCAGCACAAGCAGACCAAAGCTGATGAGGCATAGCTGGCGCAGGTCTACCGCATTTTGCAGGCGCAGCAGGCGGGCCATGAGATGATCGCGGCCATGAAAAAACCAGTATGCGCCGAAAGGAATTAAAAAAGAACCCAGCAGATTGGGCGCCACGCCGAGCATGAAATCTGCACCATGCGGCAACAGATGAAGGGGACGAATCAGGAATTTAATTAACCAGATCAGGAGCGTTCCCAGTATCACCACCTGCCGGCATAGCTGCTTGAATGTCATACAAAAACGAATGCTCCAAAATAGCTATTCCTGAAAAGCTCCTCTATCCGTACTGGCGGGTATTTTTTACATTCTTATCAACCGGCCATTTCTATAGTTAAACGACCGGCAAGGATTTGTCTGCGGAATGCCTTGCTCTGAAAACGCAGAAGCTACATTACTTCCAGAGCCGGTAAATATGCCGCACAACAAAGAATAAGGATAGCGGCATGACCACGTAGTAAATGATCTGTGTATAAACGGGACGGCCGCTATTGTATGCCCAACCAAGATAAAGCCCAAAAGTAGCGGCCACAAGTATCCAGATCAGCCCCCAGCTTATCGTATTCAGAATTTTGAGAAAAAACTGTTTTACTTCCGGATCCCATCCCTGTTCCATCTGCATTTTTTTTACCGGTAAAAGGTACATTGTTTGACGCAAAGTCGTCATGGCACCAGCAATTCTTTAAACTCCAGTGAGTCGCCGCGAAAAACATTGAAATCGACTTTAGGAATAATTCCATTCACACGTCCCTGATCACTGTGCTGCCAGAAATGCCAGTGCCGGCTTATACGTGGTTGCTGTTGCTGATAATAATGTGCGACCCAAAGCGGATAATCATCAAAATCACGGCCCAGGTTCTGAACATAAAAATCCACATTGGTGTAGATGATCGGTTTTACCTTATAGTAGTTCTCGACGGTCGCGAGCCATTTTTTTACTTCTTTCCGTAATTGTTCTCTTGATACGCCATTGCGTTGCTCTACATCCAGTACAGGGGGCAAATCGCCCGACTCGAGATCTACTCTTTTAATAAAATTCTCTGCCTGCATTTTTCCATCTTTTGAAGCGATGAAAAAATGATATGCCCCCCGCACCACATTCTGCGAGCGCGACCGCCGCCAGTTGCGATGAAACTGCGGATCGGTATTGCCCAGGCCCTCTGTGGCTTTAATAAAAGCAAAACCCAGCTTTATACCATCCACTTCCATGTCCCTGACTTCTTCCCAGGCAATAAGCTGCTGATAGCGTGATACATCTATGCCGTGAATTTCGTAGTTGTTGGGAATGCCGATACCAAACTCGGGATAACGGGTAAATTTTACTTTACGATAAGCCAGCCAGCGATAACTAAACCAGCCAGCGGCCAGCAATAGCAGTAAAAAAACGATCAGCCAGGGCCATCGGGAAGATTTTCTCTTTCGGCGTGCAGACATTAAATGATTGAACAGATTTGATCAGCTGATCGCAAAGATACAGGGCTCCTGTTTCCTGAAAAGTTAATTCCCTCTTCGCTCAACATCGTTTCACCATCAGGATGATCATCTCCTCAGATAGCGGGCCACAAAACGGCTGGTATAGGAAGAGCTGGCGGCCAGTTCGTTTTCAATATCCGGTATTTTTCGAATCTGCACAAGGCCTTTTGAACCCGCATAATCGCGGGCCGAACTGTACCTGTAATCAGGAGCAGCATCTACAATAAGTTCACGTACCGGCTGCTGATGAATAAATTCGAACTGGTGCAGCAAGTCTTCCACATTGACCATATCGATATGAATGGGTTGCCACTGCTCTTCCCACAACTGCCACTCGCGCTGTAACCCCATAAAACCCGCCGGCGCTCTGAAATGACTGAGTATCCATTTACGTCTCGGTTCAGGCTCAGTATCAGCTGCTGCTAGGATTTTTTCTTCGGTAAATGCCCGAAACTCTGTAACCAGCTCCTGCACCGGTGCCATTCCATCGGAACGCATCAGCAAAAAAAGATGACTCGACATGAGGCACCATGCATACACTACCAGCCCTTTCTGGTCGCTGAAATGATTTAATGAATGAACGATGAGCTGTTTGTAAACAGGACGTTCAAAAATATCAACCCAGTCGCGTGTATACAGGCTTACAAAGTAGCAGGTAGACATGTTTTTATATTCATACCCTTTCATATCTGTTTGTTTAATAGCTATACATTTTTTACACTGCAAAAGCTGTTCCGATCCTGAAACCGGGCGAAATCAAACAGCCATCATTCTTCATGCCGGCTTTTTTTCGTTTCACCGCCCCTGTTTGACGCTTGACCGGTAATGCACTTTACCGGCCAGCCCTGGCCTTGTTATTTGCACCAAAACTTGCTCTACCGATCAGGTTTTGTTTATGACCAGCCGGTAATACTTATTCTAAAAAATTAAACAAATGATACGGTTTCTTTTTCCGGTAATGCTAATACTGCTCAGTTGTCAGAAAAACATGTTTCAGGTAGCTGCCCAGCCCTGTAAAATGCCTGTTGTTGTCAACAATCAGCACCCGATGAAGGATTCGTGCATTCGAATTATTCTGACATATACACCCGGCCTCACCGGTGATATTTACTACAGCATATGACGAACATGCACTAAAGGCTTTTGAAGTAAACAGTATTACGTATCTCCTGAAACCCGTCAAAGAAGAGCAACCAAGAACAACCATTCGCAAATTCAGGAACCTGGGGGGAGGCAAAGCTGGCCGATGTCATCAACAACATTGAATATCTGGCCAGGCAGCTTATTTTTTACGCGCACCTCGGTTTGCTTTATGGTAACACAAAACCGGCAGAAGGCGATTGTAGAATATACACTCGATGAGCTGGAGACTATGCTTGATCCCCGTTATTTCTTCAGAACCAACCGGCAATACATTCTTTCACACGACAGCGCCCGGGCCATTCATCCCAGGTTCAATTCAAAGCTGAAGGTGGAACTAAGCCAGCCGGCTGATGATGATATCATCATCAGCCGCGAAAAGTCGGCTGCGTTTAAGCAATGGATGGGCGCATGACCTTACTCTATTATGCGTAGTTTGGCATAATTGAGCATGATCTTTTTTTCTCCGTTCTGCTCAAACTTAACGGTAGCGATGGGGTTATGTGCAGCGCCTTCCATTTTCATGACTTCGCCAAAACCAAATTTCTGGTGCTCTACCCGCTGACCAACCTGCAGACCAGATGTATCACTGGCCACAAAGTCGGCTGATGGTTTGTGCTCCACTACTTTTGGTGTTGATGTTGCCGGTTTGAGATAGGAAGGAGGGGCGTCTTTTTTGCGTGCCGGGGGGGGCCCATAACGTTCCTCGGCCTGGCGGGCAGCCCAGCCGCCACCATTCATCCGGTCAAATGCAGAACCGCCGGGGCTTGATGTATGATTGCGCGAGCCACCTCCGGCAAAGCTTCTGTCAATAAATTGCTCCGGTAGTTCTTCAATAAAACGGCTGGGTTCATTTTGTACCAGTGAGCCGAATTTATACCGGGTATTGGCATAAGAGATCCAGAGTTTTTTCCTTGCCCGGGTGATGACTACATAAAACAGGCGTCGTTCCTCTTCCAGTTCTTCGCGTGTATTGATCGCCATGGCATTGGGAAATAGCATTTCTTCGAGACCAGCTGCAAATACACAGTCAAACTCAAGGCCTTTGGCCGCGTGAATGGTCATGAGCTTAACTGTATCAGCGTTTTCATCCTTTTGGTCTGCATCTGTAAGCAGTGTGATTTGCTGCAAGTATGAGCCCAGGCCTTTATCCACTACTTCGCCTTCTTCATTGTCGGGGCTTTCTGTCCACTCCTTGATAGAGTTGAGCAACTCCTGGATGTTTTCGTAGCGTTGTACACCCTCTGTGCTTTTATCGTTGAAGAGTTCTTTTACAATATTGGTGTGCTTACCTACATGAAAAGCTATTTCGTAGGCATTTTTGTGGGCGAGCATACTGGAGAAGCTCTTCATCATGGTCACAAACTCGTCAATAGCCTGCAATGTAGAAGAGCGGAATCCAAATTCTTCTGCTCGTTCCAACACTTCCCACATGGAGATATTGTTGTTGTTGGCATTAAGAATTGCCCGGTCAACGGTAGTCTTTCCTATTCCGCGCGCGGGATAGTTGATAATCCTCTTCAGGGCTTCTTCGTCTTTTGTATTTACCAGCAGGCGCAGATAGGAAACCAGGTCTTTGATTTCCTTGCGCTGATAAAAGCTGATACCGCCATAAATAGTATAAGCAATATTCATGCGGCGCAGACTTTCCTCAAAAGCACGGCTCTGGGCATTGGTGCGGTAGAGAATAGCAAAATCCTTATTGGCGAAATGATTCCGGAGTTTTTGTTCCTGGATAGTATCTGCTACAAACTTACCTTCATCATTGTCGGTCATGGTGCGCACCAGCCTGATCTTTTCGCCGTCGGCATTTTCGGTAAACAGCACTTTTTCGATCTGGCCTTTGTTATTGCTGATTATTTCGTTGGCTACATTGATGATCGTCTTGGTGCTGCGGTAGTTCTGTTCCAGTTTTACCACTTTTACATTGTCGTAATCTTTCTGAAACTGGAGTATGTTTTCAATAGTGGCGCCGCGAAAAGAATAGATACTTTGGGCATCGTCGCCCACCACGCATACATTTTCGTGCATGGCACCCAGCAGTTTGATGATCTCGTACTGGGCAGGGTTGGTATCCTGATACTCATCGATCAGGATATATTTAAACTTACGCTGGTATTTGCTGAGGCATTCCGGCACATTGCGCAGCAGCTCATAGAACTTAAGCAGCAGGTCATCAAAATCCATGGCGCCGTTTTTAAAACAGCGTTTTACATATGCATCATAGATCTGTGCCAGGGCCGGCCTATTGGCACGCATGTCTTCCTGCTGCAGGTAATAATCATTGGCATACTCGGCGGGGCCTACCAGGGCGTTTTTGGCAGACGAAATGCGGTTATAAACCGTATTCGGTTTGTACGTCTTATCGTCGAGCTGCATTTCATTGATCACAGCCTTGACCACACTTTTGGCATCATCAGTATCGTAGATGGTAAAGTTGTTGGGATAACCGATACGGTCGGCATCAGCTCGCAGTATACGGGCAAATACGCTGTGAAATGTGCCTATATAGAGATTACGTGCTTCATTATTGCCCAGTATTTTCTCAATCCGCTCTTTCATTTCACGAGCGGCCTTATTGGTAAAAGTAAGGGCAAGGATATTAAACGAATCTACTCCGCTGGCCATAAGATGGGCAATGCGGGTAGTCAGCACTTTTGTTTTTCCACTGCCAGCACCTGCCACAATCATGATTGGACCGTCTTTATGTAACACAGCTTCGCGCTGCCGGTCATTTAATCCTGCTAAATAGTCATTCATAATCACACATCAGCCCACGGTTAAAAATGAAGGGCTGCAAGGGTGCAATTTACAGCAAAGCGGGAGTAAGAAGGTCTAAAAGTTTAAAGCAGAAAATGGAGATTTGAAGATGAGGCGATTTGAAAATTTGAAGATGGGGCTAATATGCTAA
>JAGODE010000001.1:26456-85853 GCA_017998385.1 Chitinophagaceae bacterium
TGTGATAAATGTGCTAATGTGGCTATGTGAGAATGATTTAAAGGCAGAAAACGGAGATTTGAAGATGAGGCGATTTGAAAATTTGAAGATGGAGCTAATATGCTAATGTGATAAATGTGCTAATGTGGCTATGTGAGAATGATTTAAAGGCAGAAAACGGAGATTTGAAGATGAGGCGATTTGAAAATTTGAAGATGGAGCTAATATGCTAATGTGATAAATGTGCTAATGTGCATGCAGAAAGGGGGAAGGCATACGGTAAAAGGTTGTACGACTGTCCACTGTCAACTGTGCGCTGTCAACTGCCCACTACCTCCTTTTGCTGGCCAGGTATTTTTCATGAATAATGGTGCCCATTGGTTTGCCATATACCTTGCTTTCAACCCATGAAATGATGTCGAGGTACGCGAATGAACGTGTTTCGAAGCGGTTTTTTTCCAGGTGCTTAATTTTTTGAAGAAACTGCTCCAGTTCTGGTTTGAGGCGTCGTGCGGGCACATGGTGAAAGGAGTGCCGGAGAAAACGGAACATTTCTTCTTCAATCACCGTCAGATTCTGCATTTTGGCCATGAAGCGGTAGACCGATTTGGTAAGCGACTCCATAATATCATAGTTGCCGAGCTCATAATGTGCCAACAGGTGCAGCAGTCGGGAGTAGCATTGCAGGTCGGTCCGCAATTCACCTGACTCGTGTATGATGGTTTGCAGGTAATCGATAGAGGTACTGTATTCACCACTGCCAAAATAAAGGGTGGCAATTTTATAATTTACCACCATGATGCGGTGCTGGTCGAGGAAAATGGCATTTTCTTTCAGCTTTTCTTCAATACCCGGTACCAACGAGAGTCCTTCGCGGAATGTGCCCAGCATAAAGTGCTGATTGATGCGGGCTGTGCTGATATAAATAAATGCCTGTATGCGGAAGTTATCGTGATCCTGTACCCGGCTGGTTTTGGCAAAGGCCTGAAACTCGCTGAGCGTTACAGCAAAGGCCCTGTAATTGCGCAGGTCAAAATGCGCATTGAGCAGGTAATGCATGCCTTTGATATAGTGGCTGGTCTCTACCCGGATCATGAGCGGCTGGGAGCGAAACAGGTCGACCCACTTTTGAGCATACCGGTAGTACTGCAGAAAATCCTGGCGAATAAAAGCATCCCAGCAATAACACTGACAGAGATAAAGACGCTCATAAAAGCCTTTGAGCTCATGCGCATTATCGGGCAGGTTTTCGCGCATAAAACGGCGTACACCGGCTTCATCCTTTTCGTTACGGGCATGACCATAGCGGGTAAACCAGCTAAACAGCAGCAGCGAGAGGTTGCTGAGACGGGCCATTACATCGATATGGCGGCTGACTTCATTGGCTTCAATAGCCAGCTGTTCGGCCCGGGTATGGATGCTCTTTGTTATATGAAGATTTTCTATTCTTTTTTCCAAAGCCACTACCTGAGCCAGAAAATAGAACTTCTGGTGGGCACGGGCTGTTTCTTTGGCGCGATCCAGAATTTTGAGACTTTGAAAAAATAACCCTTTTTTATAGAGAATATGAGCATAATCGAATTGCTCATTCAATTGAAGATCAATGCTATCGGCGCTTTTTAAGAGGCGCAGACTGGCCAGGATCTGGCGGTAAAGGTGGGTTTTGAGATTATAGAGCTGTTTTTTCTCTGTACCCGGTAATTTCTTTAATAATAATTTTTCATCATACGTATCCAATTTATCCAGGGCGTCAAATAAACGTATGATTTTCAGGTCTTCATTGGCTGAACTGCGCTTGATATAGAGTTTGAAATGGCGCTTTTCAGCTTTTTCGAGCGATTTTATTAATTGAAATAATATGTCGGGAGAACGGTTGGACATCAGGCAGAAATTTTCATAGAATCAGCCACCAGCAAGGGTTTCAGGCCACGGACCACCCTTTTGGCATGCATAAAACTGAACTAAGTTGTTTTGAGTGCAAAGATAAGCCTGCCTACATTTGTGATGTAATAGTTCATTACATAATTCATACGGCAGGCAATCGTTAAGGCAAGAATAGGCAAGTCGTCAGAGGTCAAGTGAAGCAGCGCCTGCAAAATATCCGGTCTCACCGGAATCAACGTCTACTTCGAAGAATTTTCATATGGCAAGCAATCGTTAGAGGTCAGTCCGTTTCTACGGAAGGACCTTTTTTTGTGTAAAGGCCTGCTAAAGTAATTGAATAATTTCCTCTCTGTTAATTTTTTTTAATATTTTTTTTCTGCACGGGTGTTAATTACGCCTTTCATCACAATCCGGTTCCGGTGCGGGGGGCTGTTACTTTATCTTTATTGCTGTGGCTATCCGGCATATAGAATTTATCCATATTGACCATTTTGACCAGCATTACCATCGGATTCCGCCGCCTGAGCGGCTGGCTCACCTGGTGGAGTTTTTCTGGGAAACCCGCTTTGAAAGCCTCTGGGAGCAGTACCCGCGTGGCTTTTCGGATGCCCAATTTGCCAATGTGGGCTATACCTACCTCATCAACCTGGGCAACCCCTATGTAATGCAGGTTGCCGATAAGCGGTATACCATGAAAGGTGACGGCTTCCTGCCCCGTTACAATGCGATTGAATGCTTTCACAAGCCCGGTAATCATATTTTCGGCATCAAATTCCGCATATCGCCGGTCATTTTTGAGAAAAAAATCGATTTTTCTGAGTATCAGGGTTATATATTCCCACTCAGTTACCTGCTGGCCCCGGGCATAATCGGTCAGGTAAAGCAGGCATCCGATTTCGAAGCCCGCATCAATATTCTTTGTGAATATTTTACCCAGCTCATTCACAGCTACGACGGAGCCATACACCCGGTGCATATGGTAAGCGAAATCCTGGAGCGAAGCTTCCAGGACAATACATTTTGTTTATCTATTGAGCAACTGGCGGCCGGTTACGGCATCTCATCGCGTACACTGCAGCGTTATTTCGAGGTTTGTACCGGCATCAGCAGCCGGCAGGCCCTGCAGATTATGCGTATCCGCAAAGCGACCTCACATTTGGCCAACTCGCCCGACAGTTTTCATTACAGCCAGTACGGCTATTATGATCACAGCCATTTTTACAAACACCTGAAATCGTTTCTGGGTAATAATACACTCGAAAAAGCAGAGCAGCCACATCTGCAGCTGCTCTCCCTTCTTCATAAATAATTTTATCAGTTACCCGCACGCTGGCGTTCTTCTTCCGAACCGGTGCTGCGGCGGCGCGCCTGCTGTACCTTATTACTCCCAAAGCGATAGGTAAAACTGATTGTAGCCACACGTGTTTCCCGCTGCGCATGCCATCTTTCCACATAGTTGTCGTACGTGATAACGGCTTTGGGCAGGTTGGTCCAGAATATATCGGTAATATTTGCCCGTATAGTGGCTTTGTTTTTCCAGAGGCTTTTCTGAATACCCGTTGATAGGGCCCATTGCGGATCCATTACCATAAAACCATACTGACCGCCTGTATTAATTTGTCCATTCAACTCAGCAGTCCAGCCTTTACCCAGCGTAAAAGTGTTGTTTGACTGAGCATTCATGGCTGGTCGTCCTTTACTTAACCGGGTCACACCCAGGCTTCCATTGAATTTTTCATAATAGATATTACCATTGTTGAGCATATTCCACCACTTGCTGATGCGAACCGGGGCCGAAAAACCAACACCGAAATAATCAGATGATCGGAGGTTGATCGGTATCTGAACCGTTACATTGCCAGGGGTTGGTATATCGGGAAAGACATCAGCAAAACGTGCAATGGCAATATTCTGGTTGTTTTTGGTGCGGCTGTAGGCAAGCGTGAAGTTGAGGCTTTTCACGGTATAGCTCCACTCGTACGACCAGGTAAGCTGTGGCAGCAGTCCGGGACGACCCGTTGCATAGGTCGTTACATCGATCAGGAACAGAAATGGGTTGAGCTGTGAATAACCAGGCCGGTCAATGCGGCGGCTCACAGAAAAACCAATGGTTTTTTCTTCGGCAAGGTGCCAGTTGGCAAAAGCGCTCGGAAAAAGCTGCAGGTAGCTGGAATCCCAGCGCACATCGCCCTGCGCCTGGCGTGTGCGCACATTGGTTTGCTCGCCACGCAGACCAAGCTGCAGATCGAGTTTGCCAAAACCCTGTTTCCAGTTTATATAGGCTGCATTATTATTTTCATCGTAATAAAAATGATTGGTCTTATTCACGTCGTTTTCCGGTGTTCCGCTGCTCATATCAAAAAACCGGGCATCGTTGTCGGCAGAGACAAAGCTGAGTTTAAAGCCTGCCTCGAGTTTTGCCTTACCGATTGATTGTGTATAATCGCTTTTTGCGGTAAAAAAGCGCAGCTTGCCGGTTTGATAGCCATCCAGAATATAATCAGGCTGCTGGCTGGAACCATCCAGTTTATAATACTGTGTAGCCGTACGGGCATAGGAGGAAGAATTGTATTGTCCGTAATCGAGATCGGTGGTGATCTCACGGCCGGTACTGTCAAATGTATGTTTGAGATTAAAGTTGGCCACCCAGTTTGTTCCCTTATCGCGGTTACCAGCCTGCGTATTAAAAGTACTGCTGGGTTGTTTTTGTTCGTCGATCACAACGGATTCATTGTCGTTGCTGCGGCGAAAGCGATTAAAATTTCCATTTACAACAACACCGATAATAGTTCGCTTGCTGGCAAAAATATCGAGGCCCATCCTGCTGCTATGCGTATTGATAAACGATTTGGTAAAATTGTCTTTCTTATCCTGGCCAATGAACAATCCGTTGTCTGTATAAAAATTACGGTCCAGGAAAAGATGGTTGAGTCCTACACGATAGGCATAGTTATAATTACCATACAGATTAATCCGCTTATTTCTGTAATTGAATGTGATGCCGCTGTTGGCTTTGGGGTATACCCCCTGTCCGTACCCTGCGGTCACTGTGCCATTGACACCATATCGCTGGTCTTTTTTCATCCGTATATCAATGATACCGGCATTGCCGGCAGCATCGTAGCGTGCAGAAGGATTGGTAATTATATCAATTCGCTCAATGGCCGATGTAGGGAGGCCGCGCAGATAATTGGCCAGATCCTGTCCGCTCATGGCTGTCGGTTTTCCATCAATCATAATAATTACGCCGGCTTTGCCACGCAGGCTGATCACATCGTTGGGATCTACATTTACGCCCGGCGAGCGCTCCAGCACTTCCATAGCAGAACTGCCGGCATTTACAATGCTGTTATCAACATTTACCACAAGTCTGTCACTAAGTTTCTGAATAAACGGTTTGCGTCCTGAAACGGTGACTCCGGCCATTTCTTTACTTTGTTTTATCAGTTCCACAGGTGCGGGTTGCAGTGTGCCGGCATCTGGCAGGGCAGGAAGTTTAACCAGCCTGGTCTGATAACCGATTATGGCTGCGCGAAACAGGTAATTACCCGCAGGCAGCCCGTCAAAAAGGGCTGTGCCGGTGGCATCTGTCACGGCTATTTTCAACAAACTGCTGTCTGCTTTCAGCAACTCTACGGTGGCTGCTGTCAATGGTTGGGCCTGCTCATTCTGCAGCTTGAGAATAATCCTGGCAGAAGGCTGCTGTGCCTGCAGGCAGGGAGAAGCCGCTAACAATAACAAAAGGGTACACAATGCTGAAATCCTGTTCATCTCACAATTTTGATCAAATCTGATCAAAAAGACGAAAGCATTCGTATACAATCTGCTTTACTGGCTGGTTCCCGTTGTGGATGGGTACTGCCAGAACAAGGCTGTGTCGGATTTTTACATAAAAGGGCCGGCAATGCCGGCCCGTAGTTGTTGTAGAGACTGAGAACGCTTTATTTCTTTTCGCGGATCGCTTTAAACTCGGAACCCTCTTTCCATTGCGGCCAGGTTGTGGTATTGGCTGCACGAAGACCTACCTGGAAAAAAAGTTTGAGGTCTTCGATAGCTCCATCCAGCACCCAGGTGTTCGGATCATACTCGTCTGAAGGACGGTGATAGTTTTTTCCGGTATATTCTTCTCCTTTCTTTTTACCATAGTTTTCATCCTTTCCAATAACCTCTGTACCACTTTCTGTGTACAGGGCAGGAATACCGGCTTTGGCAAAGTTGAAGTGATCGGAACGATAATAGTAGCCGGCTTCGGGATGTGGCTCATAGGCAATGATGCGACCGGTTTTGGCGGCTTCTTCTTTGAGATAATCCTCCAGATCATTTTGTCCCTGGCCAACCACAATAATATCACGCGTGGTACCATAATAGTTTAGACCATCCATATTGATATTGGCCACGGTTTTGGAAGCGGGATAAACAGGATTCTGTGCATACCAGGCAGAGCCCCAGAGCCCCTGCTCCTCCGCTGTCACGGCCAGCAACACAATGGTGCGATCGGGTTTGTTTTTGAGATGGGTGAAAGCCCTGGCCAGCTCGAGCAAACCGGCTGTGGCGCTGGCATTGTCGAGTGCGCCATTATAAATGGAGTCGCCGGTTTCGTCTGGTTTACCTATACCAAGATGGTCCCAGTGTGCTGTATAAATAACTGTTTCATCGGGGTATTTGCTGCCCGTTACTTTACCAATTACATTATATGATTTGTTGTAAACGGTACCAACCTTAATACTGGTGCTGAGGTTAAGTCCCAGTGCAGTGCCTTTAAATCCTTTCACATCGGCCGCCGCAAGCAATGTGCTGTCTTTTCCTGCGGCTGCCAGCAGTTTGGCTGCTGCAGGGGCAGAAACCCATCCTATAACATCGCACAATGTTTCTGTTTTGCCACGATTATCGAGGCGAAGTCGCGACCCGTTCCAGTTATTCTGAACAACAGTAAAGGGATAACTGGCCGCTTCTGTATTATGAATAATCAGACAACCGCGTGCGCCCTGTCGCGCAGCTTCTTCAAACTTGTAGGTCCAGCGGCCGTAATAAGTCATGGTTTTGCCTTTGAAAAGCGTGCTGTCATGGGCATTAAAGCCGGGGTCATTGACCAGTACGAGTACTACTTTTCCTTTTACATCGAGCCCTTCATAATCATTCCATCCATATTTTGGTGCTACTACTCCATAGCCGGCAAAAACCAGTTCGGAGTTATCGAGGCTCACTACAGAATCAGTTTTATCTGTCCAGATCACATAGTCATCATACCCTTTGAGAGCAAAATTGCTTTTGGCACTGCGCACCTGCATGGTGGGTGCAGCTGTGGTGGTGATGCGAACCATCGGCACTTCCTGAAAATAACTGCTGCCATTGCCTGGCTCAAGACCTGCATTTTTAAAGGCCTGCTCCAGGTATTGTATGGTGCGGGTTTCGCCCTCGGTAAAAGGTTTACGTCCCTGAAATGAGTCTGACGAAAGCTGGGCAATATGCAGGCCCAGGCTGTCTGTACTGAATGCTGCGAGGCTTTCTTTATCATCTCCCTTGCAGGATGCGAGACCGGCTACTGCCAGTGCTATCAAAACGAGGTGAGTAGTTTTCATTGTAGCTGTTTACTTTTTTACAGATGAATGGGCGTATAAAAATATTAACCGTTGAACTGTTTCTTTACATGGCTGCCATCGCAATAGGGTTTGTTTTGTGAATGGCCACAGCGGCAAAAGGCGGTTACTTTATGTTTTTTATCTTCTTCGCCATTGGGCCGTTTCACTGTTACATTACCGTATACGAGCAGGGGGCCATTGGGTATTACTTCCACCTGTGTGTCTGTGGTGATTTCGGGGCTGCCGGCCTGCTCATCATTAAAATAAAAACTCAGGGCACCACTGGGGCATTTCTTTACCTGCTCTACGATGCGATCGGTAGTAGCATTGCCGAGGCTGATCCAGGGTTTGATCCTGGGATTAAATACATCGGGCAGACCGGTGGCTTCTTTCCAGCAAATGGTGGAATGAATACAGGAAGCCGGCTTCCATACCACTGTTACTTCTCCGTTTGTATATCGTTTGGTAATCTCTTTTTCCATAATGCACTTTTCTGTTTTAGGAATCTGTGTGCCGTTTATAACCCAAGTTACTTAATCCACCGTCATAATGTTAACGGTTGCGGTGGTTCTCTTTATTTTAAGGGAAGCTATACGACAATTCCAATACATTTGCTGTCAAATTGAGTCTGTATGGCAATTCGGATCTTTATTACGGGAGGCACATTTGATAAAGAGTATAATGAGCTGAATGGTGAGTTGTTTTTCAAAGACACGCATATGCACGACCTGCTGGAGATGGGGCGATGCCGGCTTAAGGTTGAGATTCGTACCCTGATGATGATCGACAGCCTGCAGATGACGGCAGAGGACCGCGAGCTCATTGCCCACCAGTGCAGTCAGAGTGAGGAAGACATGATCGTAATCACTCACGGTACCGATACCATGTCTGAAACAGCGCGGGTACTGGCTCAAAAAGTTCACAATAAAACCATTGTACTTACCGGCGCCATGATCCCTATTAAGTTTGGTAGCTCAGACGGGCTGTTTAACCTGGGCAGTGCCCTGGCTTTTGTGCAAACCCTGCCTCCGGGCGTTTATGTGGCTATGAATGGCCGCTTTTTCAATTGGGACAATGTGCGAAAGAATAAGCAGACAGGCATCTTCGAAGAACTGAAGTAATGTGGCCGGTGATCAGATCAGCCTTTCTCCTTTTACCATCTGCCTTACTTATTACTTAAAACTTACCACCTATAAAGTAAAAAAGTCCGCAAATGCAGACCTTTTTACTTTATAATGAACTATTGATATTAGTATCCTTTCTTGGGTTCGAGCAGTTTGAAGAACTGGTCAAGCTGAGGCAGGATGACGATACGTGTGCGGCGGTTTTGTGCACGGCCTTCTGCTGTATCATTGCTGGCAACGGGTTTGTATTCGCCGCGACCGGCTGCAGCCATCTTGGCAGGATCGAGTCCATATTGATTTTGCAGGATGCGAACTACAGAGGTAGCGCGCATAACGCTAAGATCCCAGTTATCCTGCAGGTTGCCGGCGCCTTTGTAAGCAACATTATCGGTATGGCCTTCTACCATAAACTCGATATCGGGTTGATTTTTCAGAACGTCTGCAACTTTACCCAGTACTTCTTTGGCCTGAGGAGTTACATCAAACTTGCCTGTTTTGAAAAGTAGTTTATCAGAAATGTCGATGTATACCACACCTTTGTCTACTTTGATATTGATATCCTGATCGTCGAGGTTGCCGATAGCGCCTTTCAGATTCATCACCAGGGCCATATTCAAAGAGTCTTTACGGGCCATTTGCTGTTGCAGCGACTGGATGTAGTTATCTTTTGCACCAATATTTTCCATTGATTTTTTGATGCTTTCTGCCTGTGCAGAACTGATCACAGACAGGTCTTCGAGTTGCTTAAGTGCCTGGGTATTGTTTGCTTTCAGAAAATCAATCTGATTTTTCAGATTGGCGATATCATTTTCAAGGCCGGCTTTTTGCTGATTAAGGGCTGCCTTTTCGTTTGTACAATCATTGAGCGACCCCTGCAGCTGTGTCTGTTTGGCTTGCAGGTCGGCCAGGTCTTGCTGTGATTTCTTGAATTTCTTGGAGCTAACGCAAGAAAACAGGAAAACCGCAGAAAGGGCTGGCAGGAGGACTTGTTTGATAGTCATTGGACAAATTTTTAAATGAAAAATATTGTTTTGGTGTATACTGTGCTGTCCGGGGGCATCAGTTGGTAAGGGCGCAAAGATATAAACTCTGCTCCTCCTATTTATGGGTGATTTGTTAAAACCCACACCCCAAAACAGGCCTTTTTACCGAAATTCTTTTACACTCTGCCAAAAAATCGGCCAAATTTGCTCCAATCAACCACTTTTTTATGACTACCAGAAAAGCTGCTATTGGCTTTATTTTTATTACGCTGCTGATTGACGTAATGGGTTGGGGGTTGATTATTCCGGTAATGCCCGACCTGATTGCACAATTAAAAAATATTCCGGTAAATGAGGCAAGTCCCTATGGGGCATTGCTTCTTTCTGCATATGCTGTAACACAATTTTTATTTGCACCGGTTATTGGTAACCTGAGCGATCAGTATGGTCGCCGGCCAGTACTACTTTTTTCTTTGCTGGGTTTTGGTATCGACTATTTGTTTCTGGCCCTTGCACCGGCATATGGATGGCTGTTTGCAGGCCGGGTAATTGCTGGTATTACAGGAGCCAGCTTTACTACTGCGGCTGCCTATATTGCTGATGTAAGTACTCCCGAAACACGCGCCAAAAACTTTGGAATGATCGGTGCGGCATTCGGGCTGGGATTCGTGATAGGACCTGCACTGGGGGGACTGCTGGCGGGCTGGGGAATCCGTGCCCCGTTTTATGCGGCGGCAGTACTTTGCCTGCTCAACAGTCTGTATGGCTATTTTCTGCTGCCTGAGTCATTACCGGCCAGTAACCGCCGCAAGTTTGAATGGAAACGGGCCAATCCTGTCGGTTCGCTCCTTTTTTTGCGCAAGTATCCTACTATTAACGGGCTGGCTGTTGCTTTTTTCCTTATCTATTTTGCCGCACAGGCCGTACAGGGTAACTGGAGTTTCTTTACTATTTATCAGTTTAGCTGGACAGAAAAGATGGTCGGTATTTCGCTGGCCGTGGTAGGTCTGCTGGTAGGCCTGGTACAGGCCGGGCTCACGCGGGTGGTAAACCCACGACTGGGAAATGATAAAAGTATCTACCTCGGTCTTTTCCTGTATGCCCTTGGATTAATTCTTTTTGCTTTTGCAACAGAAACCTGGATGATGTTTGCCTTCCTGGTTCCATACTGCCTGGGCGGTATATGCGGCCCGGCCTTGCAGTCTGTCATTGCGGGTCACGTTTCACCCAATGAGCAGGGCGAACTTCAGGGAGCACTTACCAGCCTTATGAGCCTGACTACTATTATCGGACCGCCGATCATGAACAATATCTTTTTCTATTTTACCAAAGAGAATGCACCCATACATTTCCCCGGCGCATTTTTTTTGCTGGCAGGTATTATTATGCTGGTGAGCCTGGTAATCACCTTTAATGTATTGCGGCGCGAAAAAAGAGAGAATCCTGCGCTACGGCAGGTCATTGAAGGACCTGCAGAGGGCACAGCACCGGGCGGTCACTGATCAGGACAGGGCCTCAGTAAGCGCTGCTACATTTTTCTTTTCATTACCGATAAAAATTTTGTCGCCCATTATTACAACGGGGCGTTTAAGAAACGTATACTCTTCCAGTATCAACCGGCGGTAATCGGCCTCTGTGAGCTGTTTATCTTTCAGCCCAAGTTCTTTGTACTTAAGGGCACGCCGGCTAAACAGGGCTTCATAGGAGCCCGCCATTTTTTTCATGGCATCCAGCTGGGCAGGAGTTATCGCCTCAGTTTTGATATCCTGCATTTCAAACCCTTTTTTATCGATGCCGGTACTGGCAATGATGGCCTGGCAGGTGGTACAGTTGGCCAGGTGATAGATTTTTTTCATATGAAATTAAACAGAGACTGTGCGTTTTGGTTTACGCACTGTCCAATTTGCTGGCAGCGACTCTATCTGAAATGTATCCAGGAGCATATCTGTGTGATCCGGAGGCAGTTTTTATCCTTTGAAAACGCCTGCATACCGCCGGGGATAGTTTGGTAAAATAGCGGCACAAAAATGTTGCTATCTGAATTGAGTCACTACCAAATTGCTTTACTTTGTACAACTTATTCAAAAATGTTATATGGGCAAAGATGAAGTATTTAAAACGGAGATTGAGCAGGTAAGCGATTTTAAGTTTGGGGCCAATGTGGCGAGTGTATTTGATGATATGGTCAACCGGTCTGTGCCCTATTACGGCGAGATGCAGCGAATGATGGCCGAACTGGCCGCAGATCACGCTCGCGAGGGATCGGATGTATATGATCTTGGCTGCTCTACCGGTACTACTATGGTCGGTATGAATACGCTGGTCAACCCCGGTATCCGTTTTGTAGGCATCGACGATTCTGCAGAGATGCTTGATAAATGCAGATCTAAGCTCACCGAACTCGGCTTTACCCGCCCTTTCGATCTCCGGTGCGCCGACCTTAACCAGGGTGTTGAGATAGAAAATGCTTCTGTGGTGGTACTTTGCCTCACGCTTCAGTTTGTGCGGCCCATTTACCGCGAGCGGCTGATAAAGGATATTTATAAAGGCCTAAACCCCGGAGGCGCACTTATTCTGATTGAGAAAATTCTGGCCGAAGAAAGCAATTTTAACCGCGATTTTATCCGCTATTATTACAATTACAAACGCCGTAATCAATATAGTGAGCTGGAGATTTCTCAAAAACGCGAAGCGCTCGAAAATGTGCTGATTCCTTACAAACTCAGTGAAAACATTTCACTGCTGCGTGACCAGGGCTTTGCGCATTGTGAAGTTTTTTTCAAGTGGTATAATTTTGCCGGCCTTATTGCTGTAAAAAAATAACATCCCTGGTTCTGATCGCTGCAGCGGCCGGTTGCATGCGCGACTGAGTAATACCGGCTCAATAAACTTTTTTATGGTTGCTATTGGAAATTTTTTCTTTAAGTACCGCAACTGGATTTTTATCCTGTTTTACGGCGCTTTATTTATTCCATCCTGGCCCCTGTTTTCTGCCAGCTACTTTGGCGAATATTACTACCTGCTACCCATTGGCCTGGGTTTATTTATTACTGTGCTCGGTCAGCTGATCAGGGGCCTCACCATTGGTCTGGCTTATATCGTGCGGGGTGGCAAAGAGGGTAAACCTTATGCAGAAGGATTGGTAACGGATGGCATTTTCCGTCATTGCCGCAATCCCCTGTATGTGGGTAATATCCTCATGCTGCTGGGCGTGGGCATACTGGCCAACTCCCTTTTTTATGTAGCTCTTGTAATTCCCGTATTTCTCTTTATTTATCAAGCAATTGTACTTGCAGAAGAGAATTTCCTTCGAGGCAAATTCGGGCCTGGTTTTGATGAATACTGCCGCCATGTAAACCGTTGGATACCCCGGCTTTCCGGCCTGGGAGAAACGTTTGCCAGCATGTCATTCAACTGGCGGCGCTGGATCCTGAAAGAGCATACCACCCAGTTTATCTGGCTGATTGGTATTACATTATTGCTGCTGTTTAACTATCCCGAGCTCACGGGCCACGATACACAACTGCGCAACTGGCTTACCGGCATCATTCTGGGTATACTTTTACTGATCTATATCCTGATCCGGTATCTGAAAAAAACGGGTAAGTTCAGGGAATAAATCCCCGGGGCCTGAGCGGGGCAGTCCTGAACATTCCCCGGAAAATCTTGTTACTTTTGCATAAATACGCCTCCTGGCCCTGGCCGGAAGCATGAAAACACAGCGTCATGATCAAAACAGGTAATCCTATTATCAGCATTTATACAGAAATGACTCCCAATCCGGAAACAATGAAGTTTGTGGCCAACAAACTGTTGTATCCCGGCAAAAGCGTTGACTTTCCCGATGCTGAAAGCGCGAAACCGTCGCCACTGGCCATTGAGCTTTTTGGCTTTCCTTTTATTAAAGCGGTTTTTGTAGCCAGCAATTTTGTAACACTTACCAAAACACCGGAAACCGAATGGCAGGATGTAATTCCCGCCATCCGCCAGTTCCTGAAAGAATACCTCGAAGAAGGCAAGCCTGTTGTAAATGAAGAAGAGCTTGCTTCTACACGTCCCGCCAGTACCAATGAAGTGGCTGCCGATGATGATGATGTGGTAAAGCGTATCAAGGAGCTGCTCGACAACTACGTACGTCCTGCAGTAGAAATGGATGGAGGAGCCATTCAATTCAAAAGTTATGAAGCAGGCACTGTTAACCTGAGTATGCAGGGCGCCTGTAGCGGATGCCCCTCTTCCATGATCACGCTTAAAGCCGGTATCGAAGGCATGATGAAGCGAATGATACCCGAAGTAAAAGAAGTGGTTGCCGAATCTGAATAATTTTTACAGCTATCTTTTTATAAAGCGGAGTCAACAGCTCCGCTTTTTTATTTTCTTTCCACCGTCTTTTTCCAGATCACGTTTCGCTGAGCCAGGTAGTCGAGTATGAATTGAAAACAACCGGCCCGGGCACCCACTTTTTCGGGAGGGAAAACTCCTTTCCCGATGAATAAACCCTGCAGCAGCAGCTCTGCCGCAGCTGTACAGGTAAAACCCGTAGTGCGGGCCATGGAAGAAAAACCTGTAACAGGATCGTAGTAGTCAAGCAGTGAATAGGTGATTGTTTGCTGCGGCCCGCTGAGTATTACTTTCATAACAGTAAACTCCGGTTCGCCGGGTTGCAGTTTCCATTGATTAAGTAATACGGCGCTGGTAAGATCAAGCGGTATAACCTCCCTATCTGCCGCCATCACAGCTTCGGTATTAAAAAAACCGGCTTGCTGCAAAGCGATAATCAGATCAATATGACCCGGATAGCGAAGTGTTTTTTCCTTCATGTCGGGAATATGCGACATCGTATATACGAGCGAGCGGAGGCCATCTGTATTGAATGCTTCAAGCATACCCGCTTCGCCAAAATCAAGCAATTCACGGTCGCTGAGTGCCGGTTTTGTAACAAGCCGGCCATTTTCCACCAGGCGGGCCGGACGCAGATACTCCTGTATCACATCTACCGGAGAAAAAGGGGCTTTGTAGTAAAATGGCGGCTGGGGATGCACAGGCAGTCCGCCTACATAACAGGCAAAAGAGGAAATTTCCATATGAGCATCGTAGTGACCTGCTATCAGATTGCTCATGCCGGGTGCCACGCCACAATCTGTAATTATCGTTACCCCTTTTTGTATCGCCAGCTCATGCAGTTCAAGAGCGTCTTCGGGAAAAAAGGAAATATCCACAACATTTTTTCCTGCCTCAATCACCTGTTTCAGCAATTGATAACCCATAAACCCCGGTACAGCGGTGATGACAAGATCGTAGGGGGCCAGCAGCGCAGAGAGATCGGCCTGCCTCAAATCTGCCGGTTGAATTTCAATAACAGGTTGCCGGGTCTGAAGTTTTTTCAACTGATCTGTATTCTGGTCAAGTGATGTGACCCGGTGACGCGAGCTCAGATCAATGGCAATGGCACTTCCTACCATACCCGCACCCAGTACTGCAATCGTCATAATCAATCAGGCTTTGTGTAGTAATAAAGTTAACCATTCCACGTCCGGAATATTGCAGCCTTTTTTATTAAACTTTTTTATACTTAATAACTTTGTTCCGGCGCTTTTGAAAGTTTGTAAAGCGTTGTATTTTACCGGCATGGATAGCGACGCAACCAAAATAACTCTTTCCTGTTCAGACGGGTATAAGCTGGATGGTCTCTTATTTGAGCCTTCGGCAGCAGCCCGGGGCGTTATAGTAATGCAGGGTGGTACGGGTATAAAAAAGGAGTTTTATTCTAACTTCTGCGATTTTTTGCGGCAGCAGGGCTTTGTGGTCATTTCGTATGACTACCGGGGGATCGGTGGCAGCCGGCATGGTTCACTCAAGGGTCTGAATGCCTCCTTAATGGATTGGGGGCAGCTGGATATGAAAGCAGCCATTGCTTATGGTGAAACGCAGTATCCTGATTTGCCGATGTTGCTGATCGGACATAGTATTGGCACACAGCTTATCGGTTTTACGCCCAACAATGACCGGTTAAAGCTGGTGATTGGTATTGCCAGCTCAACAGGCACCTGGTGGAAGATGAAATGGCCGGGAAATATGCGGTCATTCCTGTTGTGGTACATTATCCATCCTGTGCTGACTCCTTTATTTGGCTATGCTCCTCTCAAACGCTTACGTATTATGGAAGATCTGCCGCGTGGTGTGATCCGCCAATGGAGCCGGTGGTGCCGGAGCTCATTTTATTTTGGGAGTCATTTGGGTGAGTCTATTCCGCAAGAGGATTTTTATCCGTTAAAAGTGCCTTTCATTATTCATTATTTTAAAGACGATACCATTGCCAATGATGAGACTGTTACAGACCTCACGGGTATTTACAGGGGTACCCGCATCCGCATGATAAAACACCGGGCTAAAGATTATCATTTAAAGAAAGTAGGCCACTCAGGTATGTTTTCGCGCCGTTTTAAGAATAGCTTCTGGAAGCGTATTGCAGATGAAGCGGAGCGTTATATCTGATCACGTTGTTTTTCCGGCCTTGTTTCTTTTTCCGATACGAAACGCCAGTGGTTGCGATGCATCAACAGGCTGCAGCATATCTTTCAATAAATTAAACAGCTGCTGAAATTTCTTATCTGGTTTTTTCATCTTTTTCTCCATTTTTTCTACCTCTCTATATAACGCATCGTTGACAATTGCGGCATTACGGAGCCGGTTAAAGATGCGAATGAGCTGCATATTGACGGCAATGGCCGCATCTGTTTTCAGCAAACCAGATAACATGCAGATTCCCTTTTCTGTAAACGCCATGGGAGCCTGTTGCGCCCTGCCAGAGCCATCTTTTGGTTTTGAGGTCACAGATTGAGGACTCAACAATCGCTGCTCCCCGCGGGTAAGCTCAAACATAAAATCGGGCGGAAACCGGCGTTTATTACGTCTTACCGCCTGCTTAAGCACTTTTACGGGTGTTTGATACAGCAGGGCCAGATCGCTGTCAAGCATTACTTTTTGTCCCCTTATCAGATGAACCTTATCCAGCCCTTTGGCGTCTGGCGCAAGCCATTGTTCGACTGTTTTTTTCATGGATTAAGGTTTAGAGTACAAACATATTGGTGTGATTTCAGGTAATCTGGGGTTTTTGACGAGAAAAAAGACGTTTTTTTCTGGAAAAAAAGGGCTTTTGTATCCTGATAATAATCCTAAACCACTTTTTTATGCACTACTGTCGCTTCCTTTTCCTGTTGATTGGCCTGCCTTTTATGGCCAATGCTCAAATAGATGAGCCCAGTATACGGGATCTCAAAGCCGGACGATTCAAAGAAGACACCAGTTATATTTATACGTTGCCGTTTGAGCATCGTAAAAAGGTTTTTCTGATACAGGCGTACGAAAGTAAAATGAGCCATCGGGGAGAGCGGGCTCTTGATTTCAAAATCAAAAAGGGCACACGTATATGTGCGGCGCGAAGCGGAGTGGTGGTAGCTGCCAGGGGCGATTCTAAAACGGGAGGACTAAAACCCGAAAATCTCTCGGATGGCAATTATATTTCTATACGGCATGACGATGGAAGTGTGGCCCATTACTGGCACCTTGATTACAATGGGGTAAGGGTTGCCGCCGGCGACAGTGTGGTATCCGGGCAATGGATCGGGTTGAGCGGCAATACCGGGTACTCTGCTTTTCCTCATTTACACTTCGAAGTGCAGGGACCTGATAAAAACGGACAAATCGTACAGCTGGCCACCCGTTTTCAAACGCATAAAGGAGTGCGGTATCTGCGGCCCGGACGTTTTTACCGTACTGTTCATCCGAAATAATTTTCCTTCTGTAAAATTGCTTTGATCAGGTTGACTGCATGTATTATCTTAAGCTCTTTAAATAGCCTTACATGCTTTTTCTGCTCATTTTTAGCGCATTGGTGCTGGCTCCGTTGATTGTTGCCTTTTTAATGCCGGGATCATACCGCATCGAAAAATCAATTATAATCAAACAGGCGCCTGAAAAAGTTATACAACTGGTCGGAGATTTTCATCAGCATAGCTTATGGAATACCTGGCTGCAGGTAGATAAGTCTGCAGAGACTACAATCAAAGGTTCTCCTTTTTCAAAAGGGCATGTGCTGGAATGGACAGGAAAAAAAATTGGCAAAGGCACGATTACTGTTGCTGACATCAGTGAGCGGCTTCTTCACTTTGAACAGCGTTATCAAAAACCCTGGTCATCTGTAGCCCAGGATCATTGGGTTTTTGAGCCCTGGGGCGAAAGTGAAGTAAAAGTAACCTGGCAAAAAAACGGAGGCCTGCCCTGGCCAATTGCGCGCCTGATGGGTCCGGTAATAAACCGCAATCTCGGCTACCAGGTTGAAAGGGGCCTGGCCAATCTGAAAGAAATCAGCGAGACTACATCCAACAAAGTATAACCAGTACTGTTGTTTAAAGAAGAAATGATATCACCAGTGAAATCGACCCTGCTGGCCTGTTGTGTACTTGCAATTTTATCTTCCTGTGCCGTCAGCAACAATCCGTTGCGCAAACAAACCATTCTGCTCCGTAAAGGAAAACTCGTAGACGATACCAGCTACGTATATGCCCTGCCTTATGAAGATGGCAGATCTTACCGGATGATACAGGGTTATTTCAGCCATTTTTCGCACCGGGAGCGTGCTGCACTGGATTTTAAAATGAAAAGAGGTTCAAAAATCTGCGCGGCAAGAGAGGGTGTGGTAGTGCGGGTAAAAGAAGATGGCGACCGCGGCGGCTGGAATAAAAAATACCGCCCTTATGGCAACAACATTGTCATCGAACACCCGGACGGTACAAGAGCAGGATACTGGCATCTGCAAAAAGACGGTGCACTTGTAAATGTCGGAGATACCGTTGCCCGCGGACAGGTGATTGCACTAAGTGGTAAAACTGGTTATGCCGCCGTGCCTCATTTACATTTTATGGTATGGAGGTCTGGCCCTTCGGGCTGGCAACAGGTTCCCACCCGGTTTGAAACCAGGAATGGCCCACAATACCTGCGCAGCTGGAAAAAATATATACGACCGGCAACCAGCACTCCCTGATATATTTCCCTATTGCATAAATGACAGCTACCTATTTTAGCTATGTTTACAATCAAAGCGCTTAACACTTGACAAATTTCTTTCAACAGTTCTGGTCAGAGATTTTACACACAGGCTGGCTGGAGTATATTGCTGTACTCAGTGGGTTGGCCAGTGTGTGGTTTAGCCGCAAAGAGAGTATTCTTACCTATCCGGTGGGACTTATCAATACTACGTTTTACATCTATATCAGTATAAAAGAACATTTGGCGGGTGAGGCCAGTGTGAATTTCTACTATACGGTAATGAGTCTGTACGGCTGGTATATGTGGGTCAAAAAAGATGAAAAGAAAGAAAAGATTCTGCATATCAGTTTTTCTAACCGGCGTGACTGGATCAATCAATTGCTATTCTTCGGGGTTGCCTTTGTGCTGGTATTTCTGGCGCTGGTATATCTCCAAAAATCGTTTTTTCCCGAAGCCATTCCTCCCGGCGATGCTTTTGCTACAGCTACAGCCTTTACCGGTATGTGGCTGATGGCGCGTAAGAAAGTGGAAAGCTGGTACTGGTGGATCGCTACCAATATCGCCAGCATTCCGTTATACTTTGTAAAAGGGCTCGCACTTACCAGTGTTTACTATCTCATACTGCTTGTATTTGCCTTTTGGGGCCTGGCTGCCTGGAAAGCAAAAGCGCAAACCTTATCCGTTCAGCAATCATGAACAGGGGACTGGTTTTTGGCAAGTTTATGCCGCTGCATAAAGGCCACCAGGCACTCCTTCATTTTGCGTTGCAGCACTGCGATGAGTTGCTGGTAGTACTTTGCCATACTGCACAGGAACCTATTGGCGGGAGTGTGCGGCTGCAATGGCTAAAAAAATGGGCAGTATCTTATCCTGCAGTCAGTGTAATTGATTTTCCTTACGATGACCGGATTCTTCCCAACAGCTCCGTAAGCGATCGTGACGTAGCCCGGCTGTGGTGTGAGGCTTTTCAGCAGCGTTTGCCGGCGTTTTCCCATGTTTTTACTTCGGAGCCTTATGGCGATTATATAGCCGAATACCTGCGTATAACACATATCAGTTATGATACAGCCCGCTCGGCCGTGCCTGTATCCGCCACACAGATCCGAAATAATCCGCTGGCATGCTGGCATTACCTGGCCGATGAGGCGAAACCCTATTTTACCGTCAAAGTGGCTGTTGTGGGCACTGAGTCGACGGGTAAATCAATACTAACAAACCGTTTGGCTGAATATTTTCATACGGCATATGTGCCGGAAATGGCGCGTGAAATAGTAGAAAAAACGCTGACCGTTACACCCATACATTTACAGGAAATTGCACGGCTGCATGCGCTCACTATACTTGAAACCGTGCCAGCGGCCAACAGAATTTTGTTTGCAGATACCGATCTCATCACGACTCGATCATACAGTCAGTTTTTATTCGGCGAAGACCTGGATACAGCTGAATGGATACATACAGCCAACCAGTTTGATCTTTATCTTTTCCTGGAACCAGACTGCCCGTTTATACAGGATGGTACGCGGCTGGATCAGGATCAGCGGAATATGCTCAGCAGTCATCATCGGGTATATTATGAGACCTGTGGCAGGCCCGTTGTATTCATTAATGGCGACTGGGAACAACGATTTCGGGATTCGGTAAATAGTATTTACCAGTATTTTCCTGCGCTGCGTGACTAATGCTGCCGGTATTTGCTCAGGCACTTTTTTTTGAATAACATTACAGGCATTTATGCCGAAAACAGGATTATCATGCTCAAAAAAATTGTCATCCTAGGCCCCGAAAGTACTGGCAAGAGTACACTTTCACAACAGCTGGCAGACCATTTTGAAACGTTGTGGTGTCCGGAGTTTGCGCGTGAGTTTCTTCACAGCAACGGCAAAGACTATGCGTATGACGATCTCCTCACTATTGCCAAAGGCCAGCTCGCGCTCGAAGACGAGTATGCGGCTAATCTCGAACAGCAATCATTGCCCATGCTGGAAGAGGGCGGGCATCTTCCGCTTTTTATTGATACAGATATGTATGTAATGAAAGTGTGGTGCGAGTTTGTTTATGGGAAGTGTCATCGTTTTATACTGGATCAGATCGTTGCGCGCAAATATGATCTTTACCTGTTGTGCCAGACAGATCTGCCCTGGGAGCCCGATGATCTGCGCGAATACCCTGATCCGCATACACGGCGTAAATTATACGCTATCTACAAAGACCTGATGGTAAATCAGGATGTGCCGTGGGTAGAAATCGGTGGCACATATGAGGATCGTCTGCAGAAGGCAATCAGGGCCACAGACGCTATTCTGGGCTAACGGGTTTTTGTTGATTTCTTTTTAACCGGCACAGGTTTGCGGCCAATGATTTCCTGAATATCCGGATCGGGCGAGAGGAAGTTCATCTGCTGTACAATCTGTCTTGAGCGGGCAGCCACATATTTTCCGGGAGGCTTTACTTTATATCGTTTGGGATTGGGAAGACATGCTGCAATAAGTGCACTTTCCTGTGCGGTAAGCTGGCTGGCTGTTTTGTTGAAATAAATATTTGCAGCGCGTTCTATTCCAAAAATACCTTCGCCCATTTCAACTACATTAAGATATACTTCGAGGATCCTTTTTTTCCCCCACACCAGCTCGATCATAAAAGTAAAATAGGCTTCGAGACCTTTCCGGATAAAACTGCGCCCCTGCCACAGAAATACGTTTTTAGCAACCTGCTGGCTGATAGTACTGCCTCCGCGCATGCGCCCGGGTTTTTTTTCATTGTATTCCATGGCCTTTTTGATACTCTTCCAGTCAAAACCGCGGTGGTCGGCAAAAAGCTGGTCTTCCGATGCAATTACTGCAAGCCCGGCATTGGGCGATATCTCATCGCGATCCACATAATCGCGTTTAAGTCCATGGCCGCTTACCCAACTTACCAGTTGTGTGATGGTGATAGGGGGATTCACCCACTTGAGCAGCAGGATGTATACAAACTGGGCAATAAAAAGAATGAGGAAGATTCTTTTTGTCCAGCGCCACAGATTTAAAAAGAAATCTTTCATAGCTGATCAGCGCTGCAATATATAAACTTAATAGCGGGATTACTAAAAAGCACGCTTTCGCGGCAGGTGAAAATCTATCATCTGCAGGCGGAATTTGCGGCCCATTTTAAACTCCTTTCGCCCAAGCGATAGTTTGCTGGCGATATAATTGATGATCAGTGGCCCATAGCCAATAACGAGTCCTGCCGTAAGTGCTTCCTTAAAGCTGGCCTGTTTGCTGAGAGTGAGTCCGCCGGTAGTGAGTGCCACACCGCCGGTAATGAGCAATAGCTGATTTACCGGAATGTGAAATGACCTGGATTTTTTTGTTTTTACGATGACTGCTTTTACAGATGCCCGCGGTATAGGATGGCCATTTAAAAAGATCGTATCGTCGCGCAGATGAGTGATGAGGCCGGCAGCAATCGTATCGCCACCGAGGCGCATCATAATGCGATCGCCTTCGGTATAGGTTCTTTTTTTCTTAAGCCCCTTTTTTACAAACAGGTATCCTGTTTGTGCCTGGGCTATATGCCCTGCCAGCAAAAAAATAAACAGCGTAAGCAGCCGGTTCATGTGGCAAACTTACAAAAGCAGCGCCTGCGAAACTGTTAAATAGCTTTTACAGATTAAAAATAAGTAAGGAGGCCCCAGATGAGGGCAATACCAAAACCAACGAGGATGAGTCCGTTTATCTGGTTGATGATATGAATATTGTGCGGAGTGAGCCTGTTTCGGATTTTTCCGGCCAGCATTACCTTGGCGATATCGGCTGCGAGTACAATAAGCAGGCAGGTCACGAAGATGATCACCCGTTGCTGTACGGTATGATCAATAAATGTGGTGGAGGTCCCTATCCAGAAAATGAAAATAGCCGGATTAAGAATATTCATTAAAAAACCGGAAGCAGCAATGCGCGCATAATCGAGATGGCCAAAGCTGACCGGAATTTTTTTACCCTGCTCATTTACCTTCACTTTCTTAAAGAAAAGCAGGTATATGCCCATGCCAATAAGAAAGATGCTGCCGGCAATACCAATCTCGGTGCGCAGGTTGCTGATACGTTTGAAGACTTCGGTAAATACATTGCTGATCAGCACAAGCGCTATATCGCTGGCAGAAACGCCCAGCACAAAAGCCATACCGCCGCGGGGCCCATTATTAATACTCTGCTTGATAATAGAAAAGATAACCGGTCCCACTGATATACTCAGCAGAAATCCCAGTGTAACACCTTTTATCAGGGCATCCAGCATAATTCAGATCATACTACCCGTAGCGGCATTGGGTTCGTGCCTGTGCTGCATTGGTGCACGTAGCCAGCCCGGGGTTGGGTTCAGGTAAGTGTTCCGGTTTCTAAAAATTTGTTCCAGTCTTCCAGCATTTTCCCTTTCATTACACGGGGAAATTTGTGCTGGCTGCCCAGTTTTCCTTTGAGTTCCATAAAGCGCATAAACTTTTCTTCAGGCAGTACTTCGAGGAAAACCTGTTTGAGGGCGCTATCGCGTTCTGTGGCATAATCATCATTAAGCCTGCGAAGATGACCATCTATCTGGTTGCGGAGAGCTTCGGCATCTACCGTATCATTGGAGGCCACATACCATTTATGGGCAAAGAGCCCTTCGTAGGGAAAACCAACTACGGTATATTCGGGAATACTGATATTAAACTCCTCACTTGCCAGCTCTATCGCCTTATTCATATTCTCCACACTCAGGTGCTCACCCACCAGGCTCAGGAAGTGTTTGGTACGGCCGGTAATCACCACCTCATGTTTTTCCATGTCCACAAACTTGATCGTGTCGCCTATGAGGTATCGCCACGCACCGGCATTGGTGCTCATGAGCAATGCATATTCTTTTCCCTGCTCTACTTCATGAATCATTTTAGCATCGGGATTGGCTATAATACGGCCATCGCTGTCAAAGTTTTTTTCATCGAAGGGTACAAATTCGAAGAATATATTGTTGTTTAAAATAAGCTGCATGCCTTTGGCGTGCTCGCGGGTCTTGAATCCGATAAAGCCTTCGCTCGACAGGTAGTTCTCAATATATACGATTGGTCTGCCCAGTAACTTTTCAAACCCTTTTTTATAAGGTTCAAAGGCAACACCTCCGTGCACAAACACGCCGAAGTTGGGCCATATCTCATGAATATTTTTGACCTTATAATGGGCAATAATCATTTCCATACACATCTGGCACCAGGCAGGCACACCTACTATATAACCAATATCCCAGTCGCGCGCATGTTCTACAATTTCATTGAGCTTCTGATTCCAGTCGCGGATGGCGGCAATACGACCGCCGGGTTTATAGAAAGTCTGAAACCAGAAAGGTCTTTTTTTGGCAAGGATGCCGCTGAGGTCACCGGCATACCAGCCGGCTTTGCCTTTTTGTAAATCGGTGGCTCCTCCCAGCATTAAAAAACCACGGGTAAGTGCTTTTTTATTTGCTTCTTCATATCCGAACACACTGATCAGCTGACGTACATAATTGACACGGTTGCTGCGAAGCAGGTCTTTCGTAACGGGGATATATTTACTGGCAGCTTCGGATGTGCCAGAGCTGAGTGCATAGTACTTGATTTTGCCCGGCCAGGCTACATCGGGCACTCCATCGAGCGTTTTCTTCCACCATTCTTCATAAATCTTATCATAATCATGCACCGGTACCAGCTCCTGAAAGCTTTTGCCGGGATGTTTGGTCAGTAATGCCTCGTCAAACCGATAGCGCTGGCCAAATTCGGTAAAGCGGGCTTTCTTCAGCAATTTTTTGAGGACACGGATTTGCTGACGCCTTGCATCATTGGGAGGGATGCGGAGGGCTGCCGCGATGGCTTTGGGTATTTTAATATCTATAATTGTGGCCATGTATAGTAGGCTGTGAACTGTCTATAAAGTTACGCAATGTTAAGAACGAAACGGTTACGAATATCATATCATTTATAGCCGGTTAAAACCTGCTTTAGATTGTAGCAGTTACCCTCCCAGCATACGATAAGAGGCAAGAATCTGTCGCAGATCAGCCATGGGCTCATAATCACGGGCATACCAGTAATCTAGCATCTGCCTGCTTTCTGCCGGCAGCACTGCATTGGCTGCTGGTGTAACTCCATTACTGGCCAGTACTGATGGGCGCAGCGCGGGCAGATAAGGCTCCGGCTGTGAATAACCAATCCATGTTTTGCGGGCCAACAGTACGAATACGCAGTTGGCTATAAAGTGAAGTGGTTTTTTAATAAAAAAAAGGTGTATTGGAAAAGTAAGCAGCCCCAGTACGGCCACGGTCACATCTATGAGCCGCTTTAAGCGCCGGTTATAGGGGTTCTGTATGTGGTATCCGTTTTCGCTTGACAGTGCCTCTCCGCTACTGTCTTTCGAATGACTGCCTACAATACTGTCTGTATGAGGTAAATGGATTTTTATACGGCAATGTTGAGGCAGCTCCGGCAGGGTGGCAATTATTTCTTTCACTGAAAGTGTACCTCCGGCAATAATTATTTCCCGAAACGGAAGTGTTTTATGCAGTTCATGAACAGCGGGCCAGGTGGCCAGCACATTTGTTTCGCCGGCAGCAAGCGCAATACGGCCAAGCAGTTGCTGTTCTTTTCCAGCATTTCGCATTAGCTTATCGATCTCCTCAAATTCGGCTGCAGAAGCCGCTACCACAGTGCTGGCATGATTTGACTGGGGGCGCACTCCTGACAAGACACCTGTTTTCACCAGTAACCGGCGCAGAATGCTGATAAAGAAAAAAGCCAGCACGGCTCCGAATAATATAATGCCACGCGAAAAACGA
Source organism: Chitinophagaceae bacterium (assembly GCA_017998385.1). Taxonomy (GTDB): domain Bacteria; phylum Bacteroidota; class Bacteroidia; order Chitinophagales; family Chitinophagaceae; genus CAYMZZ01. The sequence goes on from JAGODE010000001.1 coordinate 51,876, forward strand.
ACCTGCTCCGGCAGCAGAGAGTAGACTGCCAGCACCACTACGGTAGCTACAAGCGTAGACTGTACCAGCTCCGATCTTTTATACCATCGATCGTACAGACCCGCATAGTACGCGGCCAGTAGATATACCAGGGTAAATGCGGGAAAGGCGATCCATATTAGCCGATAATCATACCGTGTATCTGTTTTTATGTACTCACTCCAGAATCCTTTCATAATCCAGAAAGACAGGAGAATAAGACCGGCATCGATGAGCGGTAAACCAATACGCCTGATAAAACGGCCGGTTGCAGATAAAGCAGCCCTTAGCCAGATGGCCAGGTGGATGCAAAAATTAAAGAGACTGGCTTTACTTCCGCCATAATGCTTACGCACAAAAAGACTCATTGCCGTATAAAACATGCGCACATAGTTCATGCTTCCTTTACGGGTACTTTCGCCTTTGAAGTGAATGATGCTGGTACCGGGATAATAATAATTGGTATAAAACCCTTTCCCGTTTCCGAGCGGCACTTTTTTTACACGATAGCTAAGATCCACATCTTCACCATACATAAAGAACGTTTCATCAAAGCCCTGTGTTTTTTCCAGCACTTCATTGCGCAGCAGCATAAATGCGCCGGCAAGTACATCCACTTCATGCGTTTCATGCTCTGCCAGATGGCCAAGATGATAGCGGGCAAATACAGGGGAGTGTGGAAATAACCTGGCCAGGCCAGACAGCTTAAAGAGCGAGATCCATGGAGATGGAAATGCCCGCTTTGATTCTTTCAGAAAACGGCCGCTACCATCTATCATACGCACCCCCAGGGCTCCTGCACCGGGATGGGTATCCATAAACTCTGTACAAAGCCGCAAACAGTCTTCGGGGATAAGCGTATCTGGATTGAGAAAAAGAATGAAACGCCCGCGGGCAGTTCTCCAGCCCTGGTTGCAGGCCCTGGCAAACCCCACATTTTCTTTATTGGCCAGGAACCGAACTCCCTCAAAACGTTCCTTCAAATAATCAATACTATTGTCTTTAGATGCATTATCAACCACAATCACCTCCCCCTCAACACCCTGCACAGCCTGCAATACAGAACGGAGGCATTGCTCGAGGAAATGCTTCACATTATAATTGACTATAATAACGGATACATCCAATAATCAATGACTTAAGGCCGCTAAGTAAGACGTTTTTGCCTAGAGTGCAAAATGAAGAGGCCCCAGAAAACCACCTGATACTGAGCAATTGCTGTTTATCTTTGGGCATGCTTAAATCCACATTGATAGAAGCGACCCGGGCCGGGGCCGCCGAAATCCGCAAGTTTTTTAACGGCCAGTTTAAGGTTACTAATAAAGAAGGGATCAACAACCCGGTTACAGAAGCAGACCATGCTGCAGAAAAAGCAATCCTGGAGGCGATCAAAGCAGCTTATCCGGATCATTATATCCTGAGCGAAGAGGCGGGTGAAATAGTACAGGACAGCCAGTACAAATGGATCATTGACCCTATTGACGGCACTATCAACTTTGCGCATGGTGTGCCTCTCAACTGTGTTTCTATTGCAGTGGAATATAATGGAGAAATGATTCTGGGCGCTGTATATAACCCGCATCTCGAAGAGTTTTTCCTGGCCGAAAAAGGTGCCGGTGCCACGCTAAACGACCAGCCTGTTCATGTGAGCACACAGAACAAAGCTATTAATGCATGCCTGGTTACTGGTTTTCCTTATACTTATATTAATATGCCCAACGGTCCCCTCGAGGTGTTTGAACGGTTTATCCGCAAAGGAGTACCCGTACGCCGCCTCGGCTCTGCAGCCATTGACCTGTGCTGGGTTGCCTGCGGACGTTTTGACGGGTTTTATGAACATAAGCTGGAAGCCTGGGATAGTGCCGCCGGATTTTTGATGGTGCAGGAAGCGGGTGGTACCGTAACCGATTTTGACGGCAACCCTTTTTCACCCTACCAGCACCGGATACTGGCTACCAATGGCCGTATACATACAGAAATGCTGGATGTGATCAATCAGCGTAAAGAACTCTGATCAATCCATTTCGGTCTGTGTAGACCAATGATTAATTTTAGAAGACCATCCTGTATGGCCATCGTGTAAAACTTTTGTGTATTATGGAAGAAAGAACAGAAATAAGCTCACTGGGTGAATTTGGCCTCATCGATCACCTGACCAGAAATATTGAACTGCAAAACGCCTCTTCGCTGCTGGGAGTGGGCGATGATGCTGCTGTGATCGATCATTTCGGCAAGCAAACAGTAATCTCTACCGATCTGCTGCTCGAAGGAGTACATTTTGACCTGATGTATACGCCGCTCAAACACCTGGGCTACAAGAGTGTGATTGTAAACCTGAGCGATATCTATGCTATGAATGCGATACCCACACAGATTACCCTGAGCGTGGGCATCAGCAACCGTTTTAGCCTGCAGGCCCTGGATGAATTCTATGAGGGCGTATATGCAGCCTGCGAGCGATATGGAGTAGACCTGATTGGCGGCGATACCAGTTCATCGCAAAAAGGATTTGTCATCTCTGTGACAGCCCTGGGCGAAGTGGCTCCTGACCAGTTTGTAAAACGCAGCACTGCCCGAAAGGGAGACCTTATCTGTGTAAGCGGTGACCTGGGAGCGGCCTATGTAGGTCTTCTTTTTCTGGAGCGGGAGAAAAAGATCTTTATGGAAAGTCCGGGTGTACAGCCTGACCTCGAAAACGAATCATATGTGATTGGCCGTTTATTAAAACCTGAAGCCCGCCGTGATATCATCGCTTTTTTAGAAAACAGCGGCATCCGCCCCACAGCCATGATGGATATCAGCGACGGACTGAGTTCCGATCTTTTGCATATTTGTAAACAAAGCAACCTGGGTTGTGTACTGTACGAAGAAAAGCTCCCCATTGCCGATGCCATGCGCAATGCTGCCTATAAATTTGAAATAGACCCCACTGCCTGTGCGCTTAGTGGCGGCGAAGATTACGAACTGCTGTTTACTATAGCGCAGGAAGATTATGAAAAGATGACACTGCAGGAAGAGATAAGTGTGGTAGGTTATATGACCGCACCCGAAGAAGGTTCACATATACTTACCAAAGGAGGCAATAAACATGCCCTTATTGCGCAGGGCTGGAATCATTTGAAATAATCGAAACCCTGGCCAGCCCATGCAGAAACTTGTGATTGCATTTTGTGTGCTCTGCTTTACCGGATGCAGTTCGGCCAGGCTGTCTGTGTCTCCTGCAAAAAAATACAGTCCCGATGTATTGCAGCATGATTATGCGGTATACCGTCGGGTGCTGGAGCAGGCACATCCCGGCCTATACTGGTATACTTCGCGCGATAGTATGAATCGTTTCTTTGACTGGGGTGCAGCACAGCTTACCGATTCACTCACAGAACCTCAGTTTCGCCGCATACTGAGTTATGTAACATCAAAGATCAATTGCGGACATACCACTGTACGTCCCTCCAAGGGCTATGAGCGGTATTCCGATACAGCGCGTATATCACGCATCTTTCCACTCAGTTTAAAATTATGGGACGATACCTGCGTGGTAGCCGGCAATCTTAACCGGCGCGATTCTGTCTTGCTGCGGGGCGTGCAGATTACAGGGATCAATGGCCTCAGTATTCCGGTCATTGTCGACAGTCTTTTCCAGTTTCTGTCGACCGATGGTTACAACAGGACACATAAATATCAAACGCTGAGCAACCGTGGTTTCTTCGGCTCATTCTACAGTACTATTTTCGGCTACTCCGGCCAGTATGCGATCGATTATACAGACAGCCTGGGACGGCCGGGAAAAACCATGATCCGGCCTTTTGTTCCTGTACGTGATACAACAGCCCGGCGACCTCCGGCAACGGTGCGGCCACCGAAACCCAGCCGGCGCGACCGGAAAAATATGCGACGCAACGCTGTACGGTTACTGAAAATAGATAGCAGCAGTCATGTAGCTATGATGGACCTCCAGTCATTTAGCCGTGGCTATGGATTGAAAGCATTTTACCGCCGGTCGTTTCGTGCATTGAAAAAAAATAAGATCACTCATCTCATCATCGACGTACGCGGCAATGGTGGCGGAAGTGTCAGCAACAGCACAGCTATTACCCGTTATATCAGCAGTGCCCCGTTTAAAATAGCCGATACGCTTTATGCGGTTGCCAAACACAAAAAATACAGCCGCTATATCCAAAACGATTTTTTTAACCGGCTCTTCATCACTTTCTTCACGCGCCGCAAACGCGATGGTAATTACCATTTTGGCTATTTTGAACGGCATCGCTTCAAGCCAAAGAAAAAAAATCATTTCGATGGTAAGACCTACATTTTAACCGGAGGTAATTCTTTTTCGGCAACAACCCTGTTTGCCGGAGCCTTGCGGCCACAGGAAAATGTAACCCTCATTGGCGAAGAAACAGGTGGGGGTGCCTATGGCAACTCTGCCTGGCTTATTCCGGATGTGACGCTGCCCAAAACAAAAGTGCGCTTCCGATTACCCCTTTTCAGACTCGTTATTAATAAAGATATTCCAAAAAACGGCCGGGGTGTGCAACCCGAAATCTACTCGGGGCCCAGCATAGATGCGGTAAAAAAAGGTGCGGATTACAAGCTCGATAAGGCGCTGGAACTGATTAATGAAGACAAGAAGAAGTAATGTGCTAATGATTTGAAGATTTGAAGATGGGGGACGGCAATGTGCTAATGTGATGAATGTGCTAGTGTGCTAATAATTGGAAGATGGCAGGACGTTCTTTGCCTCTGCCTTTCACCCTCCACTATTTACCTACTAAAATCGCTATTTCCCTGCCTTATTCAGATCGCGAAGAACGCAAAGCAGGCTAAGGACGCAAAGGCCATTAGCACACTGGCATATTAACCCATCAGCACATTCGTCTATTCAGATCGCGAAGAACGCAACGCAGGCTAAGGACGCAAAGGGCCATTAGCACACTGGCACATTAGCACATTCGTCTATTCAGATCGCAAAGAACGCAACGCAGGCTAAGGACGCAAAGGGCCATTAGCACATTCGCCTATTTTTTCTCCACCCTTTACCTAATACTTAATACTCACTACTTATCACTTATAATAAACCCATCGGCGTCTTTCCAGAAAGGGAGTTTGCTGCGCACTTCTTCGAGTGCTGCCTTTTGCAGTGTAATAGTGAATACATCTTCGGCCTCTTCCTTTGTATACAGTATTTCACCTAAAGGATCCACTACCATGCTGTTTCCGCTATGCTCTATTCCGTTGCCGTCTTTTCCCACACGATTCACGCCCACTACAAATGCCTGATTTTCGATAGCGCGGGCCTGCAGCAGAGTTTTCCAGGCATGAATACGACGATTGGGCCAGTTGGCCACATAAATAAGCGCATCATACTCCGGTGATGAGCCTGCCGCTGACTGGCGTGCCCACACGGGAAAACGCAGATCGTAACAGATCAGCAAATTGATCTTCCATCCTTTTACAGAAGCAATCAGACGCTTCTGGCCCGCTGTATAATACATATCTTCTCCGGCATAGGCAAAACGATGGCGTTTATCATAAACGCCCATCTGTCCATTGGGCAGCATCCAGATCAGGCGATTGAAATAATGAGGCTTCTCTGCACCTGCCGGGGTGTCTTCAATAATCACACTTCCTGTAAGAATAATACGGCATTCTGCCGCCAGCTTTTTCATCCATTGCACGGTAGGCCCATCCATCGTCTCTGCCAGCGACTCAGGGCGCATACTAAACCCGGTACTGAACATTTCAGGCAGCACTACCAGTTCTGTTTTACCGGCCAGCGGGCGGATTTTTTGTTCCAGCTGCTGCAGATTGGCGGCCTTATCTTCCCAGGCCAGGTCGGTTTGTATAAGTGTAATGGTAAGCGAGGACATATCTTTTACTCCTTTGTCTCTTTTTTGGTGTTGGTCAGGGCCGCAATAGCTGCATTTACCAGCTCTGGTTCATAGCCTTTCTGAATCAGGTAATCGATGGTTTTCTTTTTTCGTACCAGGTACTGGTCTCCCTTCAGCAATGCATATTTCGAAGTAGCCAGTTGCTGCAGGGTTTGCAAATAGACCGGCTCTTCTATCTGCCGCAATGCCTTGCGGATACTGTAGTCGCTGACCTGCCGTTGTTTCAATTCATATTTGATGCGCACACGGCCCCATTGTTTCATTCTGAATTTGCCTCCGGCAAAAGCAATGGCAAAACGTTCTTCGTTGAGGTAATTTTCTTCAATAAGTGTGGCAATTATAGCATCATGATCCTTTTTCCACACACCCAGGTTAAACAATTTGTCGCGTACTTCGCTATGGCTGCGCTCCTGGTAAGCACAATAATGCTTCAGCTTCTGCAAAGCCTGCTCAGGAGTGAGTTGTTTACGGAATACGGCCATTTTGCAAAGTTACTCTTCCAGTCTGTCACGGCATTCAAATTCCTTTTTAAGGTAATCATCATAATAGTCGGCCTGTGTAAAGAGGTTACGGAATGCGGCGAGACCACTTTCCTTTGTCATATCCATATCATACATTACTGCACTCAGGATGATGTCCTGCTTCATGCAACTAAGCACCAGGCCACGCACGCGAAAGTTTTCCTGGAGCAAAAACTGGTAAAGAGATTTTATATTGGCCGGATTTGCCGGCATCTGACACAGGTAGGCATCGCCGGTTACGAAATAGTTTTCGGGGTTATAAGTGATTTTGATTGTGGCGGATCCTTCTTTTACCGACCAGTGATTGGTGCCTTCACGTGCCAGCCGCACATTTTTTCCCAGCTCCTTCAGAATTTCTTCTATCATAAGCGCTGCGCCCACGGGTGGCAGTTCTTTTTCGGGCAGTTCCGGCAGTTTTACTTCGGTGCCGCAGCTCGGACAGTAGCGGGCAGAGTCTATCGTATCGCCCGTTACGAGAAAGCCGCAGCTGTGGCAGCGGGTAGATGCCTGGCCGCGGTGCGGCAGGTACAGGCGCAAAGCCTCCTGCAGGTAGCTAACAGGCAGCGCAAAGCCCAGGTTGTCTCCGCCACGAATAGCCAGTGAGTTTACGCCGATTATCTCCCCGGCATCATTCACCAGGGGGCCTCCGCTATTGCCGGGATTGATAGCCGCATCTACCTGTATATATTTAAGACCATCGCGTATACGGTCTACCTTGGAGATCACTCCCTGTGTAACGGTATAGTTAAGCCCATAAGGATGCCCTATGGCCAGTACACGGTCGCCATCTTTGAGCGTTTCATAGGAGCCCAGCCGCACATCGGGCCACTCATGCAGACCCGGCGCTTCCAGAAAAGCAAGGTCATGCTTGCGATCGGTATACCAGACCCTGGCCAGGGTTTTTTCCATCAGTTTGCCGGCAATGGTGACCTCGGCATTGTTGTCTACAACATGGTCGTTGGTAACAATCAGGTTATATTCTTTCAGAAAAAAGCCGGTACCTGTACCCGTTTGTGTCGCAATCTGTATAATGGCTTTCTGGTATTGCTCAATGATCTGCTGTGGATCCATAGGTGTACACTTACTTATTTTCCATATTTAAAAACTCCAGTTCTGTCGTGAAAGTCTGATTAAAATTGACCAGGCTGTCAAACCGCAGGTTCTGTGTCTTGAAATCCATCAATGGAAATTTTTCTTTCCATTGTTCCTGAATATTCCGGATACGATCAAGGATGGCATCGCTGTCAAACCGGTTAGTGGCCGCATCGTAATATTGTTTCTTATATCCCAGCGCACTGAAATAAGGCGCATAATTGATTTCCATGTAGAAATGAAAAAGATCCGTTATAACGCGGGGCAGGCTATAGGAATACTGGCAGTAGGCGATTCCATATTCTATAACCTGGCTGGCTACCTGTGGGTAGCCGTTATCGCGGTACCAGATCATGCTCTGGTTGGCGGCATGTATAGAGTCTGCAATCGCCTTATGGGTTTGGGGCGCTACTATCGAAAAAGTGTACCGAGAGCGAAAAAGGTACTGGTAAATGTCTTCGCGGCTACGGTTTTGCAGCTTACGAAGCTCTTCCAGCATGTCGCGGTTCTTTTCGGTAGGCTGGCGGTCGTCTTTGCGGAAATAGATGCCGGCAATCTTTTCCAGCTCATTCAGCAGGTTGCCTTCGGGGGTTATCAGGTAATCGATCCGGTAAATAAGGGAGAGCAGCATATAAGATATACCGCCGGCAAACTTATCGGCATCGAGGCTGGCAGCCAGTTCGAGTGTTTCCGCTATCCATTTTTGTAAAAAGTCGTACTTCACTGCCTTTTCTGCATCGGCAATAATCTGCACATGGTCGCTGTCTGACGACTGGAGACCAGCAAAATCCTGCACCAGCAGATCGTCCTGCTTATCGGCCTTAGTAGAAAGCTCTTTGAGGCCGTGATACAGCTTGCTGGGTCCGGCGCTGGCAAGTGTGCTGTCAAAGCGCATACAAAGCCGGTCATCATCAAGTGCAAAGCGGGTATAACGCAGGCTGAAATTCATTTCCAGCAGGCGACGCATCACAGGCACCGAAGCCTGGGGCATACGGGCCAGCGTTACTTCGGCCAGCAACTGGTCCTGGTCAAAACGTCCGCGTACAATTTTAGATCCCTGGTAAAGGGAAAAACTGCCGGCATCGCCCAGCCGCTCATAGCGCACGTTTTGCACCCTGTCGTCTGCCAGGTAATCAAAAAATGCATCGAAGGCCAGTCCATACTGGCCGGCCTTGAAATGATTTTCCGCATCGGTCCAGCGGTTTACCTTGGCAACCGGTTTATTATTGTCCGAATAACGGCCAAAAGGTAACTGGGGCGACTGTTCCGTTTTTTTTCTGTTCCAACCGAAGAGCTTATCCAACATGAAAAACAAAAAGTTTGAGCGCCTGAAAGATACAAAAGATGCGGGTTTTAAGGAGGTTCCGGCCAGATTGGAATGAGCCCGGCCGAAATATTGTGCCTACCGTAAAAATCAGTAGTTTCGCCCCAAACGAATTCTACGATGAAGTTTATTGTATCATCTTCTTCTCTTCTGAAACAACTGCAGCATATAGCCGGTGTTATTAATGCCAATACGGTGCTTCCCATCCTGGAAGATTTTCTGTTTGAGGTCGAAAAAAACAAGCTTACGGTAGTCGCCACTGACCTGGAAACCGTAATGCGTATACAGCTCGACATTGAAGCCAGGGAAAGTGGCAAAGTTTGTATTCCCGCACGTATCCTTATCGACTCGCTCAAAAACATTCCTGATCAGCCGCTTACTTTCAATATTGACAAAAACTTCGGTATTGAAATCACCAGCGACAATGGTAAGTATAAGGTAATGGGCGAAAATCCCGATAATTTCCCCAAAGAACCTGCTGCTGACGATACCACATCCTTTACTATTACAGCTTCTGCGCTCATTACAGCTATCAATAAGACCCTGTTTGCCACGAGCAACGACGATCTGCGTCCTGCCATGACCGGGGTATTTTTTGAACTGGATAAAAACGGATTGCAGTTTGTGGCCACCGATGCGCACCGCCTGGTACGTTACAAACGCAAGGATGTAAGCGGCCCCCGTTCCGACAATTTCATTGTTCCCCGCAAGCCCCTTAACCTGCTTAAAGCAGCGATTCCGGCCAATGAAGATGAGCTTACTCTCAGCTACAACAATAATCACCTGTTTGTAAAACACGGTACTACGCAAATGAGCTGTCGCCTTATTGACGCCCGTTTCCCCGATTACAAAGTGGTGATCCCCGCCGATAACCCTTACCGTCTTACCGTAGGCAAGAGCGATTTTCAAAGTGCCTTGCGCCGGGTAAGCATTTTCAGCAATAAAAGCACCAACCAGGTTGCGCTGAGCATCAGTGGCAGTGAACTGCAGCTGGCCGCCCAGGATGTTGACTTCAGCTTTGAGGGCAATGAGCGTATGAAATGCCAGTACAATGGTGAAGACCTGGTTATTGCCTTCAACGCCAAATTCCTGATCGAAATGCTATCGGCCGCTGATAGTGATGAAGTAAATGTAGAATTAAGCACTTCTACAAAAGCCGGCCTTATCAAGCCCGTAGAGCAGGACGAAAATGAAGATTTGCTGATGCTGGTAATGCCGCTGATGCTGAATCAATAATCGTTCTTACGTTAAAAATAACAGGAGCTTTCCCCAAAAGGAAAGCTTTTTTATTACATTCATATGAAAACATATGCGCTATGAAATTTGAACTCCTGTATAGTTTTGACAATTATGTATCTGCACATATAGCACTGGGCAGATTGCAGAATGAGGGAATCGACTGCTATCTCGTTGATGAGCATTCCGCCACCATTACACCCTATCTCTCCAATGCGCTTGGCGGCATCAAACTGATGGTGGACCAGAGCAAGACGGAAGAAGCCATCGCTTTATTAGCTGAGACTGCAAGTGAATGACTGGGCTATTTATAACTTGCCCTTTCCCGTTTTCCTTCGTAACTTTTGCATCAATTGCTGCCTTGTATGTGGGATCACCTCATTCATTATTTTGAAAACCTGGAAACGCGCCCGGTGGAGCGAATGGCCATCCTGGTAGGGGGCCTTCTTTTTTTCTGGATCATAGAAGGAGCTATTCCGCTTTTCCCGCTTCAGTACAAACGACGTAAGATCAACCACGCGCTGGTCAATTTTGGCTTTACGGTCATCCATCTGATCATTCACACGATCCTGGCCATTTTTATTGTGAAATTGTCTGACTGGTGCCGGGCTCAGGATTTTGGTCTTGTATACTGGACCGGTGCCGGCGTTGGCCTCACTATTCTTATTGGTGTACTGGCGCTTGATTTCAGCAGCTGGCTCGTACACTGGGTCATGCATAAAAACCGGCTGTTATGGCGCTTTCACCTGGTGCATCACAGCGATAATAAAGTAGATGTAACAACAGGATTGCGTCACCACCCGGGCGATAGCCTGTTGCGCGGTATTTTCTTTTTACTGCTGATCTTTATTTCCGGTGCACCCATGTACAGTGTAATGATCTATCAAACGCTGGTGGTATTTGCCACAGCATTTACACATGCGAATATCCGGCTGCCTCAAAAGCTGGATTATGTGCTGAGCTTTATTCTCATTTCTCCCAATATGCACAAGGTGCACCATCACTGGAAGCAGCCTTTTACAGACAGTAATTATGGCGCCGTTTTTTCTATCTGGGACCGGTTGCTGGGTACATTCCGCAAGCTTGACCCTAAAGAGATTCGTTATGGGCTTGACCGTTATTATCCTAATGAAAAAGATGAAGACTTTATAGCTCTCCTGAAAAAGCCTTTTCAAAAACTGGAGCCCTGATTTGTTTTGAGGGTTAATTTTGCCGCATGAAGATCATTGCCATGATTCCGGCGCGATATGCCGCCACCCGTTTTCCCGCCAAGCTGATGCAGATACTGGGTCATAAACCGGTAATCCGGCATACCTATGACGCTACTGTAGAAACAGGGCTTTTTGAAGAAGTATGGGTAGTTACAGACAGCACACTGATTTTTGATGAAATCACGAAGCATGGCGGCAAGGCCGTGATGAGTAAACGCGCGCATGAAAGCGGCAGTGATCGTATAGCAGAAGCTATTGCCGATATGGACGCAGACGTGGTGATCAATGTGCAGGGCGATGAGCCATTTATCCGTAAAGAACCCCTTGAAAAACTGGTACGCCTTTTTGATGACCCGGCGGTGCAGGTTGGCTCATTGATGCGGCGGATCACTACACGCGCAGAGATTGAAAGCAGCAGTTGTGTAAAAGTGGTGGTTAATCAGAAAAAAGATGCGCTTTATTTCAGCCGTAGTGTAATTCCCTATCATGCCAACCTGGAAGTGGCTGCCGCACATTATCTGCATATCGGCGTATATGGTTTCAGAAAAGAAACCCTGCTGCATTTTACGCAATGGCCGCAGAGCATACTGGAGCAAACCGAAAAACTCGAGCAGCTCCGCTATCTCGATCATGGTGTGTCTATCCGTATGGCAGAAGTAGATTTTCTGAGTGTGGCCATTGATACGCCGGAAGATCTTGACAAAGCCCGCGGGCTGATCTGAAGAGTTAAAGTCGTTTTGGGGCATCACCCGATATGGAAGGAAGCTGCTGCAGGGTCTGTCTCAGTTCATTTACCGTTTTATCAATCTCACTCCTCAAGCTGTCCATCTGCCGATCATAAGTATTTGAATTTTCTTCCAGTGCACGGATATAGAGCAACGTTTGTTGTACCCGCTGGCTCGCATATTGTTTCATTTGCGTGCGTGTATTAATCAGGTTTTCCGGAAGAGCCATATTTTCTGTTTCATCCATCAGGTTTACACAATCTGCCCAGTTAGTGAGTGCCGTTTTTCGCAACTCGTTCATAAACGTTTGCTGGCTTGCTGTATCTGATGGCTGCATCGCCTCCAGTGCCATAGATTCAAGAATACTGAAGTGTTCCATTTTTTTGAAAAATGCTTCGCTGTCATCTCGCACGATTGCTCTTTTGTTAACATTGAGGTATGAAACGGTGGTAGCAATTGTTACAATTGCAATAACCAGATCTGGAATAAGGTTTCGCGGTTTATCTTCTTTTTGCCGGCGAAGGCTGAAGTAATAACCGTAACCGATGAGCAGACCAGAAAGCAGGCCTCCGATATGGGCTGCGTTGTCAACACCTGCTTTTAATCCATTTGCAAGATTATATATTACCATTATTGCCACTGATCCGAGAAGCTGTTTGCGAATGAGGTCTGGTAATAGTTTGGTAGTAAGTAATGCCAGCAATACACCCAGTACGCCAAACACTGCTCCGGAAGCACCCGCTGAAACAATTGGCGGATCATGCCACCAGATACTTGTCAGTGACGCAAATAATCCCGTACTCAGATAAGCCAGCAAAAAGCGCCAGCTGCCCAGCAGCACTTCCAAATAAATACCGGTCATAAGTAATACAAGCATATTTACAACAAGATGAACGATACCGATATGCACAAACATGGAAGTGAAAAGCCTCCACCATTCACCACTAAGAGTACGCGAACTTATATTGCCTCCCCAGTTGAGTATATCTATGGCAGCTGGCTTAAACGGATGGAGGCCTTTGATTGTCATAACAATAAAAACCAGCACATTTAGTCCCACAATTGTATAAGTAACGATTGGTTGTGGTGAACGATGCTCCATTAGTTGTACCACCTGTTCCTTTGCCTGTACCAGTTCCTCTTCGCTTTGGTGCAGTTGCTTCTGCCATCTGTCTATGTCTTCCGTTGTATACGTTTTTTGAAGCTGTTGAAAAGCCTGCAGAAAGGTTTCGATATTCTTGTGATTGCGTTTTTTAATATCCATCACTTCGCCGTGAATGGTAGCACTTGTTATTCGCATTGTTTCTTCTTCTATAACAAGGGTAACCTCCTGTTCCCATTTCCAGGCCGTGCGTATAGTGTTTGCAACAATGGTATTCTCCGTAGAATATTGAAAAGACCATTTCAGCAGCCGAATGGTTCCCAGTAACAATGCCTGGCGATGATTGGCGTTGACGGCTGATATATCCAGTATGGCGGATTGGTGTGGCATATGTGATAATTGCTAATCCGGTATTTTTAAATATAATAAACATTCATCATTATACTTTCTTCTGTTATAAAACGCCATAACCCCTCTCGTTTACTATCTTTGCCCGGCTCACCAAAGGATTAGTCTGCATGAGGCCTTTAAAGAGTATTTATCAGCATATCGTTCTTTATCTCCGCACCAAGCTCACGCGTGTGCAATACATTATGCTGATAGCCACCCTGGTAGGATTATTTTCAGGGCTCACGGCCGTTTTACTGAAAACACTGGTGCATCATCTGCAGATCTGGATCAGTGGTATTCCTGTAAGTCGTTTTGCTTACCTGCTTTTTCCATTGATCGGCCTTGTGCTCACCGTACTTGTGGTGCGACTCTTCTTTGGCGATTACCTGGAAAAAGGCATTGCGATGGTATTGAAAGCCATTGCACGTAAATCGTCTTTTATTCCCCTGCGCCATACTTATCAGCATGTGATAACGAGTACGCTTACGGTGGGCCTGGGAGGCTCCGCTGGTCTGGAAGCTCCCATTGTGGCCACGGGCTCTGCCATTGGCAGCAATACCGCCCGGCTGAGTGATCTTAATTATCGTGAACGTACCTTGCTCATCGGCTGCGGTGCTGCAGCCGGTATTGCCGCTGTTTTCAACGCGCCCATCGCCGGTGTTATCTTTGCCATTGAAGTGTTACTGACAGATGCTGTTGTTGTCAGTTATTTTATTCCGCTGATCATCTCTTCGGTAGTAGGCGCCCTTTGCTCAAAAATCATTCTCCGGGAATCTTCACTTTTCAATTTTGTGCTGAAGGAAAATTTCGATTATTACAATACACCTTTTTATATTCTGCTGGGTATTGGAGCTGGCTTCGTTTCGCTCTATTATGCACGCGTTTTTAAAAATACCGAAGGACGCCTGCATCACTGGAGCGTTAACCCTTATCTGAAGGCCGTTGTGGGTGGTCTCCTGCTAATGACACTCTACTTCTTTTTCAGTCCATTGTTTGGTGAAGGCTATGACAGTGTAAAAACGGTGGCCAATGGCAGTGGCGATATTATGAATGATAAAAGCACCCTGTTTTCATTAATCGAAGAAAACTGGGCACTGGTTATTTTTGCCGGGCTTATTGTTCTCTTAAAACCGATTGCCGCTGCAATTACCATTGGCAGTGGCGGTAATGGGGGCAATTTTGCGCCTTCACTTTTCACAGGTGCATATCTCGGCTTCTTTTTCAGTAAACTAATGAACAATATTGGCTGGTTTCGCGTACCAGAGGGCAATTTCAGCCTGGTGGGAATGGCCGGGGTATTGAGCGGTGTGATGTATTGTCCGCTGTCTGCCATCTTTCTTATTGCCGAAATCACGAACGGGTATGAGCTGTTCATTCCGCTGATGCTGGTTTCCTCCATTTCTTTTTTTATTGTAAAAAGCTATGAGCGTTACTCCATGGAGACAAAGAAACTGGCTATAGAAGGCGAGATCTTTACTCATCAGAAAGAAAAAAATATTCTCACTGCCATCCGGCTCGAAGATATGCTGCAGGATAAATATGATACTATTTCGCTGGATAAGAAACTGCGCGACCTGGTAGAACTCATCAAGCGCAGTGAAAAAAATATTTTTGCCGTTACGGATACAAAGGGGCGATTTACCGGTATTATTGAGCTCAATGATATAAAACAACTCTTGTTTGATCACAGCCGTTTTGATACGGTGCTGGTGCATTCGCTCATGAAAAAACCACCCGCTACTCTTTTTGCAGACCAGGATATGCACTCGGTAATGACTTCTTTTGATATCAGCCAAAGCTGGTATTTACCGGTTCTGGACCGGCAGCGTCATTTTATTGGTTTTTTAAGTAAAACAAAAGTATTTAATAAATACCGCGAGATTCTTGCTTCGCAGGTTGATCTCTATGACGAATAATTTTCCGGTAAAAAAGCAAAAGGCCTCTTCAAATGAAGAGGCCTTTTTTTAACTATAAAAATCACAACAAAATGTTTTTATCTGTGCCAGCGGCCCGGAACCCATACATAACCCCTGCGGGTATGTTTCCAGTAGCCTGGTGAGCGGTAGGCGTGCCGGCTGCGGGTCCAGTAACCTGGTGCAGCTACATAATGTCCGCGTTGCCAGCGCCATTCCGGGCCAACCCAGATGGCTCCGCGAAAAGGTGGCGGACCGGGTGCGCGTACAGCAATACCTACAGGAAAATCGAGTTGTACACGCACGCGTTGTGCCTGCAGAGACTGACTTATCATGATTGCAAGACCAAAAATCAGGAGTATTCGTTTCATAACTACGCGATTTTATGCCTTTTTTGACCCCCGGTATTTAGCTGGGTTTAATCGATCTTTGTTAACTTTCTTGTATGAATGTGCGCCTGAAACCAGAAAAATACCTGCGGTATCTCAACCTGCCCAAACTCTTTGGTACACAACGAACGAAGGAGATTCTTTCGGTAAACCCAACGATCATTCCCACCCGCGAAGAAGCCCGCGATGTGGTGGTTTTTGCTTTCGATTACGATGGCCAAAGTATGGAGGAAAAAAAGCTGACCTGTGTAGAAGATGCTTTTGGATATAAAGACAGTCCCCGCATTTCCTGGATCAATATAGACGGGCTCCGAAAAACGGAAGTAGATAAAGTGTCGGCCCATTTTGGCATTCACCCACTGCTGATAGAAGATATCCTGAGCATCAATCAGCGGCCTAAAATGGATGAGGTGGAGGGGGTATTGTTTTGCCTGCTCAACATGCTTTATTATAATGAAGTAAAACAAACCGTAGAGCAGGAGCAGATCAGCATTGTGCTGGGAGCAAACTTTGTAATCAGCTTCCAGGAAGATGCCAGTCGTGACGTATTTAATCCGTTAAGAGAGCGGTTAAAAATGCCCAGCAGCAAAGCGCGGCAGCGTGGTGCAGATTATCTCTGTTATACCATGCTTGACCTGATTGTCGATAATTATTTTCTGGTCATGGAAAAGGTCGGCGATCGTATTGAACAACTGGAAGAAGAAGTAATCCGCAACAGCAATAAACGATCGCTGGCACGCATCAATCAGCTGCGCAAGGAGTTGATCGTATTAAAACGCAATACGGTACCTGTACGCGATCTTATTGGCGGCATTTTGCGCAGCGAAAGCGATTTGCTCGATGACCGCAACTCCAAATATTTTAAAGATATCTATGATCATATTGTGCAGGCCATTGATCTGGCAGATAACTACCGCGATATTATGGTAAGTATGCAGGACCTGTATATCAATAACGTAAACCTGAAGATGAATGAAGTGATGAAGGTGATGGCTATCGTGACCTGCCTGCTCGCGCCTGCCACCGTTGTAGGGGGTATTTTCGGGATGAACTTTGACACTATTCCCTATCTCCACAATCAATATGGGTTCTGGGTGGCCGTTGCCATCATGCTGATCATACCGGTGTGGATGATCATGGTATTCAGAAAACGTGGCTGGTTTTAACGCTTTTTATAGACCGGCACCGTGCTGCAGGGCTCGCCAAACATGATGCTGCGGGCCACCGGCAAAAGTTTTTTGGTGAGTTCCATATAGGCAAAGTCTGCAATGGGCGTATCGCCACAACCTTTGATTACAATACGCTTATCGGTATAGCCGCTTGTTTCCAGTTGTTGGATATTGCGGAGAAAAAGCTGGCGCCGGGCCTCTGTTTCATCGCCCATTACCACATCAGTAGCCACGGGTTGCAGGTATGTCATGATGAGCATCCAGGCCCAGGCCGGTATAATGGCATCGGCGGTGCAGGTGAGGGCTACCTGTTTTCCGGCATATTGCTGCCAGTCTGTATTCTTCAGTGCCTCCCTGAAATCTTTTTCTTTCAGAATAAGGCCCATAAAGAGGAAATCTTTTATATCAAAAGTGATTATTTCTGCGGAGGGCAGGAGGCTGGCCG
The DNA here is from genome assembly GCA_017998385.1 of Chitinophagaceae bacterium. Classification (GTDB taxonomy): domain Bacteria; phylum Bacteroidota; class Bacteroidia; order Chitinophagales; family Chitinophagaceae; genus CAYMZZ01. The sequence continues at coordinate 69,302 of JAGODE010000001.1, forward strand.
GATCAATTGTCACTATCCCGCTTTCGGCTACCTTATTTACAATGATGTCTGACATAGCTGCATTATCTGTTGCTAAGATAACATCTATCTGCCAGCAGATGTTGGCACTGGGTGCAAAAAGAAACCCCGGATATAATCCGGGGTTCTGCAGTTAGTTTTGGTTGTCAGCAAATTAATACATCTTAGACAAATTATTCTTGATAGTTGCTGCTTCGCGGAGGGCAAGTGGGGGATAAGAACCACGCATTTTGGCCTGCTGGTACTGTGCTTTGCGCTGTTCGGCCACATTGCTGTCTGTATTGGCTGTAGCAGAAATATCATCCACACGAAGTACATACACACCTTCTGCTCCTTCGAGCGCCTGGGGCACTACTTTTCCTTTATTCTGCATATTAAAGGCAGCTCCGATTACGCGGGTTTCGCTGCTCAGTGATGCGGGTCGTACGCCGGCAAAACGCAGGCTGTCGGCTGTTTCAATATTACGGCCGCCCAAGGCTGCAGCTGCTGCCTCAAGCGTAGTGATAGTGCCGATTTTTTTGGCAATAAGTTCAGCTTTTTTATGTTTCAGCAGGAGGGGCTCTACCATGTAGCGGGCTTTAGCAGCCGGCATAGTGCCTTCTTTCTGTACATCTGTTACCATGGCTACAACCCAGTTGTCGCCCACACGCTCAGGAGCCAGCACATCTCCTTTATCGGCGGCATAAATTTCTTTTACAAAATTGCGTGATACGCCCAGACCTACGATTTGTGATCCGGTGGGAGGAATATCCGTAGCAATCAGTTTGTTGATACCCTGCGCTTTCAGTTTTTCTGCGCTGGCATCAAAAGATTTGGCATCGCGGCTGTCGGCAGCAAATTTGTTGGCCAGGTTGTTGGCATTATTATCTGTTTCCTGGCTTGCTTCAATAGCACGGGCAAAATAAGCGATCTTATAATGCTGCTCGGGTTTGATGAAGCTCATGATATTGATGTAGTGATAACCAAAAGATGTTTTCACCACTTTGCTTTCGCCGGGTTTACCATCAAATAGAATGAACTGTCCAAACTCGGGGGCAAATCCTTCTGACTGGATTTGTGTAGAAGAGAACGTCATTTCACCAGCAGTAGTACGGGTACCATCGGGGTTATAGCTGGCTGCGAGTGTGGCCCAGCTGGCTCCGCCTTTAATAGCGGCTTCAATACTGTCAATCTTGCGTTTGGCAGTGCTGTCAGCAAAACCACCCTGCTGTTCGTTGGTGCTGATCAGAATGTGACGGCATTTTACTGAATCGGGCAGCACTTTGCTGTCGAGCATTTTGGCGAGTACATAACTATTACCATCGAGGTAAGGTCCGTATACTGCATTTTTAGCCAGAGACAGGATGGTGTCTTTAAAAGAAAGACCCATTTGCATATTGGCCATTGTAAGCTGCGATTTGGGGAAATAGCTGTCTGAGTATTCAAGTGAACTTCCATTACGTAATACAAATGATCCGGCGTCAGCTGTTGTGTCAAACTCTGGTTTCAGATCTACAATCGACTTAAGAACTGCTGCACTGTCTTCGCCGGTGGGCAGCGCACTAAATGCTACATAAGCAATGCTACGGCTTTCTTCCTGTTTGAATTCGCTTTTATGTTTTGCAACATACTCTTCGATTTCCTTATCGGTTACTTTCACCGCAGTATCAGCCACATTGGAGTAAAACTCTTTTACAAAAGAAACGCGGGCCATAAGGCTGTTGTCTTCATTTTGTTTTTCGATAAGCCAGCGGGGAAAGTTGATGCTATTATTAAGGAGTGAAGTATATTTTTCTTCGAGACGCATGTTCTCCAGGCTGTTCAGATACAGATTGAACTGTTCTTTTGATTTGGCATCTGCTGTTTTCAGCATATTGTCGATAGCCTGTTTGGCAGCCTGTGCATTATATACACCAGTTTCGGGATCAGAAAAACGCTGACGCAGGTCTGCAGGAGGATTGGCGCCATAAAGGATATCGCCAAGTTCTTTCTTACCGATCTGCATGCCCAGTTTTTTCATTTCTGTTTCAAGCAGAATACGGTTTACTTCCATGTTCCAGGCATTGCTCACAGCTTGCTGAGTGAGTGCTTCGCTTTGGGGATAGCCCTGCTGGATCATGTAGTTTTTTTGTTGCTCTACCATGTTGGCAAACTCTGCCTGCTCAATCGATTTTCCATTTACTTTCCCTACAGATGTGCCGTTGCCACCACGAAAGAGGCTGCCGCCATTTTCGAAAGCAAGCATTACAACAAAAATGATCAGGGCCAGGGCAATGATAATGGCCATAAGTTTTGCATACTTCTCCTGGATCTGCTGGATTACTGACATATTATATTATGTAGGGTTAAAAAAACGGATGGCAAAAATAGGGGAATTATAGATATGAAAAAATTGTGGATAACTGCTGGAAAGCCTGTTTTTTCAGGGGTTTACGGGCTTCTGGCAGAATAAAAAAGGGCTGTCGTAAACAGCCCTTGAATCTGCTTATCGCGTCAAATCAGGGCCTTTTTTTCGGATTCACCAGTTTCATTTCCTTAACCAGGTGGCCGGCCCCTGCGTATTTATCTACAATAAATAATACATAGCGAATATCGACCATGATATTACGGCAAATGGAAGGGTCGTAGTTAATATCACTCATTGTTCCCTCCCATACCCGGTCAAAGTTGAGACCGATCAGGTTACCCCACGCATCAAGGGCAGGGCTGCCCGAGTTGCCGCCGGTGGTATGGTTGCTGGCAATAAAGCAAACCGGCATTTTACCATTCGTACCATACGGACCATAATCTTTGGCTGCATATAGCTCGCGGAGGCGGGCAGGCACATCAAATTCATAATCGCCCGGCACATATTTCTGCATCACACCATCGAGATAGGTATAATAGTCATACTGTACGGCATCGCGGGCCTGGTATCCTTTTACATTGCCATAGGTCACCCGCAGGGTGCTATTGGCATCGGGATAAAATTTCTTTTCCTTCATTACCTCCATCTGCGCCTGCATATAAGTGCGTTGCAGTTGATTAATACGATCCTGAATCTGGTTGAGTCGGGCTGCTACTTTTTCATTATACAGGTCGGCCATATCACTATATATCGCCACCAGTTTATCCTGCTGCAGGCGGCCAATTAAGGCATCCGGATTCTGCTCAAGGGCCGCCAGCGTGGCCTTGCCATCGGTCAGGCTGCTCTGGCTGTAGAGCTGCCGCGCCAGGGCAGTATAGTCTCCGGATTTGGCCGATGCGGCTACATAGGTTGCCGGCTGCCCGGCATACATTTCCATCAACCGGCCAAAAAGCTGCTCGTCTACTACAGGGCTGTATTCTTTGTACAGATCACCAAGCCGGTCTTTTACCCTGGCAAGCACTGTATTATAATTAGACTTTCCTTTAGCATTGCCAAGCGCCCAAAGCTGGTTGATGACGGTAAAAACCTCGATTTTGCTGGTAATTTCCAGGTAATAATCGCGGGCCAGGCCATAAGGTTTCAGTTCCTCATAAGCTGCTCCGAGGTCCTGCAGCAGCGATCCGTAAGCTGTTTTCCATTGTGCATTACCATTTACTCTTTTCTGAAATTCGGCTTCGTAGGCCTTTTTCTTATCCACTGCACCGGTTCTTTTGAGACCCAGCACTTCCCCCTGCCATTTCTTCCAGGCATTGCTGATACTGGCATATTTGGCGGCATACTGAATTTTGATACCTTCATCCTTACGCATAAATCCATCGATCACAGCCAGGGCTTTATCGCGGATGGCGATTTTGGCCGGATCATTTACATCCATTGTTTGCTCCACCGCTGCAGAATGCAGATACTCCATGGTACGGCCGGGAAAGCCAAAAACCATGGTAAAATCATTTTGCTGAACGCCCGACATTGAGATAGAAAGTGCTTTTTTGGGTACATAGGGCACATTATCGGGCGAATAATCGGCCGGTTTATTGTCTTTACCGGCATAAATGCGAAACATAGAGAAATCGCCTGTATGCCGTGGCCACATCCAGTTATCAGAGTCTTTTCCAAAATTGCCGATAGAAGAGGGGGGAGCGCCTACCAGGCGTATATCATTATAGGTTTCTGTTACAAAAAGAAAATACTGGTTTCCTTCAAAAAAGGCCCTCACAAATGACTTTTGCCAGGACTCCCTTTTTACCTGCTGATTGACCTGACTGATATTTTTATCAATAACAGACTGGCGCTCATTTTCCGCCATTCCTGGCTTTACACCGGCCAGTACCTGGGCACTTACATCGTCAATACGTACAATAAATGTTACAAAAAGACCGGGATTCCTCAGTTCCTGGCTCTTATCCATAGCCCAAAAACCATCTCTTATATAATTACGTTCAAGGCTGGAGTGGTTCTGAATGGCATCAAAACCACAGTGGTGATTGGTAAGTACCAGGCCTTGCGTAGAGATCACTTCACCGGTACAAAAACCACCAAAGCTTACAATTGCATCTTTCAGACTGCCATTATTAATACTATATATATCCTTTGCGCTAATCTTCATACCCTTACTCTTCATATCCTTTTCATTCATCTTTTCCAGCAGAAAAGGAAGCCACATTCCTTCTTCGGCCCGTAAGCAGATTACAGGAAGCAGCAGGAGGCCCAGTAACATAGATTTCAGCTTATTCATATAGTAAACACGTTTTAAGGCTTAAAAGTAGGCCATTTTATGGTTGAGGAAACGGTGGATTAGTCAGAACCGGCAATGCAAAACATCGCCAAAACCGGGTCGCAGGCAAAGAATTTACTCCCAAAGACCTGTGGATATCCACTATAATATGTGAATAATGCGGCGTGAAACGTGAACATGAAATAGAATTAATGGCGACAAAATAGTGAGTAGCGGGCCGGAGCTCGCCGGCCTATTATTAATTCCCGATTTTTCCCATGTCTATCCACATTTTTTGGTCCCGGAAATCTTACTCTTTTAGTACCACCTCACTTATTCACTCTTTGTGGATTTCTGCCTCAAATGCAGATGCAACGGGCATGTTTGATGTGAATTACACGTTGAAAAATGTGGATATTGAAAAAACAATAATTTTGTATCCTGACTTTTCCACGAATTCACAGCCGTAATAATAATAAGCTTTTTTATAAAAAATATATTAATACAATTATTATTAGAGAAAAGGGCGGCCAAAGATTTTCTTTTGAAAAATCGGAAAAGCAGTTGGAATATTGCTCTCTCGAAAAACGATCAGTATGAACACAACAGCATTGAAAACAGCGATGGATGCGGTAAACAAAAAAGGGTTTCTGGATGTGGACATTGATCCAACACTGGATCTTTTTGCAGAAATACAGCGTCTCAAAAAAGAGAAAAATGCTGTTGTTCTGGCGCACTATTACCAGGAAGCTGATATCCAGGACGTGGCTGATTACATTGGCGACAGCCTGGGACTGGCTCAGGAAGCGCAAAAGACCAATGCCGATATGATCGTTTTTGCTGGTGTGCATTTCATGGCAGAGACTGCCAAGATCCTCAACCCTACCAAAAAAGTGGTGATTCCGGATTTGAAAGCAGGTTGCTCGTTGAGCGACAGCTGTCCTCCGCCTCTTTTTAAACAGTTCAAAGATCAGCACCCTGACCATGTGGTGGTGAGTTATATCAACTGCAGTGCAGGTATAAAAGCGCTCAGCGATGTAATTGTGACGAGCAGCAATGCCCGTATCATTGTGGATAGTTTTCCTAAAGATCAGCCGATCATTTTTGCACCAGATAAAAACCTGGGTGCTTATATCAATAAAGTGACCGGCCGCAATATGCTGTTGTGGAACGGTGCCTGTATGGTACACGAAATATTCAGCCTCGAGAAAATCACCAAACTTAAAATGAGGCATCCCAATGCCAAATTTATTGCTCACCCCGAATGTGAAGAAGCTATCCTTAAAATGGCTGATTACATCGGTTCTACAACGGGACTGCTCAAGTTTACTCAAACAGATCCTTCTACGGAGTTTATCGTGGCTACAGAGTCTGGCATACTTCACCAGATGATGAAGGCCAGCCCTGATAAAACGTTTATTCCGGCACCGCCCAATAACAGCTGTGCCTGCAATGACTGTCCGCATATGAAGCTCAATTCGCTGGAGAAACTGTATTTGTGTATGGAGTATGAGACACCGGAGATTATTATGGACGAAGAGCTGCGCCTGGCTGCCCGTAAACCCATCGACCGAATGCTTGAGATCAGTGCTAAGGCTGGTCTTTAATTTCCTATACTATGTTTAAAAAATATGCTATTAACCTGGAGCAGGAAAACCGCAGTGTATACCTGATTGGGTTTTTATGTCTGCTGGTTTATGTGGGATCACTTTTTTTTCCGTTAATGGATAAAGATGCGGCACACCACGCCAATATTGCATTGCACATGCTGCAGTACAATGACTATCTGAGCCTGGTAGACCGCGATCTGGATTATCTTGACAAACCACACCTGCTTTTCTGGAGTTCTGCATTAAGCTTTAAACTATTTGGAGTAAATACATTCGCGCATCGTCTTCCCGCTATTTTGTATGCTCTTATCACTTTATTGAGTACTTACCGGCTTACACTGCGTCTTACAGATAAATCCACAGCCAGGCTGGCAGCGATCATGCTGGCCACTGCAGAGGGATTTATTCTTTCTATTAATGATGCCCGGATGGAAACGCCACTCAGTGCAGGCATTATGCTGGGCATGTGGCAGCTCATCAGTTATGTGGATACAAGGAAATGGTCAAACCTTATTTTCGCTGCATTGGGTGCAGCTATTGCTTTTAGTACCAAAGGATGGGTAGGACCCGGAATTATATTCGTAGCTACTTTTTTCTATATTCTTTTCCAGAAGAAATGGGATGTACTGACTAATATCCGCACATGGGTGTTTATTCCGCTTTTATTTCTTTTTATATCACCTGTTATATACGCGTACTATTATCAGTATGACCTGCATCCCCACAAGGTTATTAGAAGTATGAGCAATATTTCGGGCGTAAAATTCATTTTGTGGGAGCAAAACTTTGAACGTTTCGGCGGTGATAATTTCAATAAGGGTGGCCGTAACAGCAGTTACTTTTTCCTTTACCATACTTTTTTATGGGCTTTTTTTCCCTGGTGCCTTTTTGCCTATATGGCACTTGTGTACTGGATAAAGCGAATGCTGGTCAACAGAGAATGGAAAACTACCATCAATTTTGCTGCGGTAACCTTTGCACTTGTTTTATTTGGTATTTCCTTCTCTAAGTTTAAAATGCCGCATTATATCTTTATGTTAATGCCCCTGGCATCTATTTTTACAGCGGTTTACCTGCGGCAATTGTTAAGCAGGGAAACCGCCGCCAAATGGTTTCTTACCGTTCACCAGGTATTTGCTGTGCTGGTTCTTATTGCCACCATTGTACTGAACTTTTACTTTTTCAAACCCTTCTCATTCTGGGTATGGATTGGTGGTGGCATTCTGATAATCGGTTTACTGAATTTGATGTGGCAGAGGGCCGCTGATAAGGGGCTTAAACTGGTATATGTATCGGTTGGCTTTTCTTTGCTTTTTAACTTCTTTGCCAATTACAGTTTTTTTCCGAATCTTTTTAAATACCAGGGAGGGAATGAACTGGTAAAAGTGATGAAAGAGAAGGGTATTAAAATACCTGACGAAAAAATCCTTTTACTCGACAATAATGCTCATACATTCGATTTTTACCTGGGGCATAATCACCATGTCGCAGATATTGCAAAGCCGGAATTACTTGATAGCAGTAAATACTATTTAATCAGCAGTCCGATAGCCAACAACCTGGGAGAAAAGGGTTATCGGATCGACACCATTGCCAGCCATGTGGATTACAATGTATCTACACTAAAGCTCAAGTTTCTGAATCCAAAAACGAGAGAATCAAAGCTGGATACGCTGATGCTTGCACGGATAATAAAATAGAAACAACAGATTTATTTTCGGAATATTTCTTTGTTTACCGGTCGGTAAATAATCAGAAAAAATAGAAGGGCAATGCCGGCCTCGAGCAACTCTGCGCGTTTACCATGACGGATCATTTCGGTAAGTGCAAATACCACGAGTATGGAAATAACCTGGTATGCATAAGGGATGGGGATACCACTTTTATCTACAAATTTTTTGAAAGATGCCGATCTCTTATAAATAAGAGGAAAGAATACAAGATACAAACCCATCGCTGCTACCAGTCCTATAGAAAATACGATCTTATTTACCTTCAGTCCTCCCACAACGAGATTGTGCAGGTTTGTTTCTCCCTGGGCATTGTTTTTCAGAAAAAATTCAGAACTCTGAATATGAAAAATCCGTTGTCCCCAGGATATTTCTTCGCCGGCTGCAAAGAAGAGCCCGAGTCCCATAATAAACACTACAAAAAGAAACCAGGGTTTTCGTTGTTTGAAAAGAGTAAATAAGCGATAAAAGCAGGTGGCAGAACCAAGTATCAGGCCCAATACGGTTAACCATTCTACCACACCATCTTCCTGCACATAGGTTTCAAACCGGGGTACATTGGTATAAAAGAAATAGAAGCCCAGGGCAAGTATGATTACAATAAGGAGGAGTATCAGTTTTTCTATAAGAGAAAGCGTTTTCGACTGCATAGATGGATATTTATCAAACAAAGATGGTATGTTTTGGCAAGTTGGCGAAATACTTAGTAAATCAAACTATTGAAAGAAGGCGTTGAGCGGCAAGTCGCAGTGTTTCCTCTTTCTTGGCAAAACAGAAACGAATTACTTTATTATCAGTTCCTTCCTGGTAAAATGAGGAAAGCGGTATGCTGGCCACACCTGCCTCCCGGGTGAGGCGTTTGGCAAATTCCTGATCCGATTCCTGCGAGAAATGCCCGTATGAAGCGCAGATAAAATAACTGCCACGACTGGGCAATAGTTTAAAGGGAGTATCTTTTAAGAGCGATATAAAAAAGTCTCTTTTTTGTTGTAGAAAATCGGCCAGGGTAAGATAAGTTTCTTTTTGCTGTAGAAAATCGGCAAGTGCTACCTGCGAAGGGGTATGACAGGAGAAGCAATTGAACTGATGCAGTTTTCTGAATTCGGCCATTAGCGCTGGCGATGAGATGGCATAACCAAGTTTCCAACCGGTACAGTGATATACTTTGCCAAACGAAAAGCAGACAAAGCTGCGTTCTAAAAGATCCGGGTACCGGAGTATACTCAAATGTGGCTGTTTATCATATACCAGGTGTTCATAAACCTCGTCGGACAATATATGCAGTGAATGCCTGTTTACTAGCTCTCTTAGTTGTTGTATATCTGTTTCGCTAAGAATGGAGCCGGTAGGATTGTGCGGATTATTTAGAATGATGAGTTTTGTTTTTGAATTAATTCTGCTGGCTACCTCGTTCCAGTCGATACTGTAATCAGGATAACGAAGAGGGATGCGCACGGGCACGGCCCCGTTTACAGTAATACCCGGTATATAACTGTCATAAGCAGGCTCAAAAACAATTACTTCATCTCCCGGGTGAAGTAGTATTGTAAGGGCGGTATAAATGGCGTAAGTACCTCCAGGTGTGATCGTGATCTGCGTTGTAGGATCGGGTGAGTAATTATACAGGTAGGCGGTTTTATCGGCCAGCACCTGGCGCAGGGGCAGGTAACCCTGCATAGGGGAGTATTGATTACAGCCATCTTTCATTGCTTTTGTTACCAGATCAATGAGCAATGGATCCATAGGAAAATCAGGAAAACCCTGGCCCAGGTTTACAGCATTATATTCCTGTGCCAGTGAACTCATGACAGTAAAAATAGTTGTTCCTACTTCGGGGAGTTTTGACCGAAAGCTCAAGTGATTATTTTTTTCTTGTGATAGTTTTATTAACCAGTTCATAAGAATGATCGATCCATTCTTTGATTAGTCGATCTGATATAGAACCATCAAGGATGACAGTATTCCAGTGTTTTTTGTTCATATGGTATCCCGGAAGTACCGCCGGGTATTCATCCCTGAGTTCTATGGCTTTATCAGGATCACATTTTACATTGAAACGGGCCGGCTGCTCGTCAAGACCGGCCAGCAGGTAGATTTTACCATTTACTTTGTATACTAATGTATCGGGCCCAAAGGGAAATGTTTCTTCTGTTCCGGGTTTTGAAAGACAGTATTCGCGCAGCGATTCTATATGCATAATCTATGAATTTAGAATTGCGCAGGCTTCAATCTGTATAAGATATGCAGGATTTATGAGAGCAGACACTTCTACCATAGTGTTGCAGGGCTTAATGTTGCCAAACACTACAACATAAGCGCGGCCATACTCTTCCCATTTGGTAGCGGGGGGATAGTTTGTTCTTTGCATCTATGTTTAATTTTTTATTTCGATATTTTCCGGAAGAATAATTGGCTCTCCCTGCATACGTAACAGGATTTGCGCTACTGTGAGCACATCTTTCTGGCAATAGGTTACGATTCGTGTGAGTTCCTGATCTTTCCAGTATACCTCTCCTACTTTGCTGCCATCAATGTCGTCTTTTGGCGTAGGTATACCCAGTGCATGTGCCAGCAGGTTTAGGGAGGTATAATTTTTAAAATCACCAAATTTCCAGAGCTCCATGGTGTCAATAAAATTTACCTCCCATGGTTTTTTACCACTATTATCTAATATGATAGGAATGGGAATATTATTTATAAGCATGCGCCGGCAGAGATAGGGGAAGTCAAACTCTTTGCCATTATGGGCACAAAGAAATTTTGTTTCTCCGGCTGACCATTTTCGCAGCATATCTGCGAAGGCAAGCAGTATTTCTGCTTCGTTGTTTCCAGAAAAGGATTTGAGGATGATTTTTCTCTGGTTGCTGTTGCCCTGCATTACGCCACAGCTTATGCAAATAATTTTTCCAAACTCTGCATAGATAGCAGCTCGCGAATAGATGCTTTCGCGGGTTTCTTCTTCACGGTTGCGTAACAGTGACTCCGCTTTTTTACCCCAAAGCTCCTGCCATTCCGCAGGCATAGTACTGTAGTCCGGATATTGAGATACGGTTTCAATATCCAGGAAAAGAATGTTGTGTAGCGGGTAATTAGGCATAGCAGTATTTGAATGCTAAAGTTACGCATTCAGTATACCGGCGTAAGGGAAATAAACGGAAAAAAAATGTTTTTTTAGCCGTGCTGGATCAGGCCAATGTGATTACCAAACGGGTCGGCTACTATGGCTACATACATCTCATGACCAACTTCTGTTTTTTCCTGAACCAGTTTTGCCTCAAGGCTTATTAAATGAGCAACAGCTTCGTCAATGGTTTCCACTTTCCAGTAAGCTACGCTGTGATTGCCGGCACCGGCGTGAGTAGTGTCCGGATCAAGACCCAGTTCAAACCCATTGATATCAAAACCAACGTAAAAGGGTTGATCAAAATAGGGTTCTTTACCTGTGGCTTTAGTATACCAGGCTTTGGCAGCAGCCAGGTCTTCTGTGTGATAGATAATGGTACGGAGTTTCTGGAACATATAGGGTTTGTTAAAGGAATTTATCTCCTTTGTTTCGTTTCACCTCAGCAAGATAGTCCTTTATTTCCTGTTCTTTTTCTTTTTTGCAGATGAGTAATACATCTGGAGTATCAACGATGATAAAATCTTCGAGCCCCTGCAACAAGACCAGTTTATTATCAGGTACATGTACCATTGAGTTGAGACTATCGAACACCATTACATGTTTACCTACAACAGCATTGTGATAGTAGTCGCGTTCCATGTTTTGCCAGGCACTGTTCCAGGTACCGAGATCGCTCCATTCAAAAGAAGCGGGAATTACATATACATTCGAGGCTTTTTCCATTATACCAAAGTCAATGGAGATATTGGTGCATTGCGGATAAATTCGCTCGAGCGCTTCGGCTTCTGAGGGTGTATTAAACAGATCTTTTTCTGCTGCAAAAACTTCATGCATTTCCGGGAGGTGGTTTTCAAATGCATGGATGATGTTTTTTATTTTCCAGGTAAAGATGCCTGCGTTCCACAGAAAATCGCCACTGCTGATGAATGTTTTGGCGAGTTCGAGGTTAGGTTTTTCTGTAAATGTTTTTACTTTATAAATACCAGGCGCTACTTCTGCATCTTCATGCTGTATGTAACCATAACCCGTATTGGGGTGTGTGGGTTTTATGCCAATTGTTACAAGTGCATTAATATGGTCTACAAAGTGCAGGGCTTTTTGAGCTGTTTCTAAGAAGGCCGGCTGATCAAGAATGAGGTGATCTGCTGGTGAGGCAATCATAAGGGCATCGGGATCTTTCTGAAACAATTTAAATGCTATATATGCAATGCAGGGAGCGGTGTTTTTGCGGGAAGGTTCCGCGAGGATGTTTTCCTGTGGGAGAGAGGGAAGTTGCTGGTGAACAAGATCCACATATTCTTTGGCAGTAATAACAAATATATTCTCACTGGGTACAAGCTGGCTGTACCTGTCGAAAGTTTGCTGGATCAGGGTTTTGCCGGTTCCCAGGATATCGAGAAATTGTTTGGGATAATTAGCTCTGCTCATGGGCCAGAAGCGACTGCCGATACCGCCGGCCATTATTGCTACATAGTTCTTTTTGTTCATTACTCTTCGTATTTCAATAATAGTTTTAAAGAAGACCTTCCCGAATCAGATCATGTAAATGTAGCATACCCAGGTAACGCCCTTCTTCTACAACTGCAAGTTGTGTTATCTCGTGTTTACGGAGCAGATCAAGTGCTTCTACGGCAAGTGCATCGGGTCTGATAGTTTTAGGGTTAACGGTCATAATATCTGCGGCCTGCAGATTTTTATCAAACCCTGTATTTTTCCGCAGCATTCTTCTGAGATCACCATCGGTAATTATACCCAGCAGCTGATCGGTTGAATCTGTTACAGCGGTTACACCGAGTCTTTTCTGGGTCATTTCCAGTATCACATCCTGCAGGTTTGTAGCTGGCGTAACCGCTGGTTTTTCATTACTGGGATAAAGGTCTCCTACGCGCAGGTAGAGTTTTTTTCCGAGCGTGCCTCCCGGATGGAAGCGGGCAAAATCATCTGGTTGAAACCCTTTTAATTCCATCAGGCATACAGCCAGGGCATCTCCCATTACAAGTTGTGCTGTTGTGCTGGAGGTTGGCGCCAGGTTGTTGGGACAGGCTTCCTGCTGAACAGTAGTATCGAGTACAAGTGTTGCCTGCCGTGCCAGATAGGACTGTGTGTTTCCTACCATTGCAATAAGCGTGTTACCAAAGTTTTTGATGAGAGGAACCAGCACTTTTATTTCGGGGCTTTCTCCGCTTTTGCTGAGGATAAGTACAATATCGTGTTCCTGCACCATGCCGAGATCTCCATGAATTGCATCTGCAGCGTGCATAAAGATGGAAGGGGTGCCGGTTGAATTAAGGGTCGCTACAATTTTCTGAGCGATTACCGCACTTTTTCCTATGCCGCTGATAACCAGCCGCCCCGGACAGTTTGCAATGGCATTTACAGCCGCTTCAAAATCTGCATTGATGGCCGCCTTCAGGCCTTCAATCGATTGTGCTTCCAATTCAATAGTGCGGCGGGCAATTTCTGAGAGTTGAATAGACATAACTTATTGCAGTACAATGCGGCAAAATTATAGCTTTTGTTACGAACGGGCGTTTTCTATTGTCGGTCGGATCAATTTTAACGATCAGGGGTTACGTAATACGCTAATTCTGGTGTAAATTCGCAGTCCTCTTTTTACCACTGATTAGCTAGTGCGAAGGATTGCTGCGACGTCATTCGGGTCCGGTGGGGACCATTCTTTAGATGTATATTCATTAATATGCTGGTAAACAGCAAGAAAATGAGTATCTTAATAAGCACAGGCGCTGGTGGAGATACCGGCTGTATTGCCGGCAGTAGAGTAATAAATGAATAATGGCAACATCTACAGTTAAAAAATCCGGCTCACGTAAGCCGGCAAAGGTTAAGGAATCTGATTCTGGTAAAACTCGTTTCGATCTGCACGAAAAATTACAGGAGTATTTTGGATTTGATAAGTTTAAAGGCACGCAGGAAAAGGTTATAGAATCCCTGTTGGCAGGCCATGATACATTTGTGATCATGCCTACCGGTGGCGGTAAAAGCCTTTGCTACCAATTGCCTGCTATGGTGAGCGAGGGTGTTGCGATTATCGTTTCGCCGCTTATCGCGCTGATGAAAAACCAGGTTGACCTGGTCCGCAGTTATAGCAGTAATGATGAGGTGGCGCACTTTCTGAATTCCACCCTTACCAAAAGGGAAATAAAAGAAGTGCATGACGACCTGCTGACGGGTAAAACCAAGATGTTGTATGTGGCGCCGGAAACGCTTACCAAGCAGGAAAACCTGGAGTTCTTCTCTGATCTCAAAATTTCTTTTTTTGCAGTAGACGAAGCCCATTGTATTTCTGAGTGGGGCCATGATTTCAGACCGGAATACCGCCGGTTACGTGAAATGATGGTTCAGATCAATCCCGATATACCCGTTATTGCCCTTACCGCTACCGCTACTCCAAAGGTGCAGAGTGATATCGTAAAAAATCTGGACCTGCGTGATCCCAATATATTTATTTCTTCTTTTAACAGGCCCAATCTTTATTACGAAGTATTACCCAAAATAAAAAAGGCACAAACAGATGAAAGTATTGTGCGGGTTATAAAAGGAATGGCTGGCAGGAGTGGTATTATATATACCCTCAACCGCAAGACCACAGAGGAAATGGCCGATCTGCTGAATGCAAATGGAATAAAATCTGTAGCCTACCATGCGGGTCTTGACAGTAAGCTGCGTGCCGAACGCCAGGACCTTTTTCTTAATGAAGAGGTGCAGGTGATATGCGCTACCATTGCCTTTGGTATGGGAATCGATAAACCAGATATCCGGTTTGTGATTCATTACAATATTCCCAAGTCGATTGAGAACTATTACCAGGAAACTGGTCGCGCCGGTCGCGATGGACTTGAAGGACGCTGTATCCTTTATTATTCACACAAGGATGTAAGCAAGCTGGAACACCTTATGCGCGATAAGCCGCTTAGCGAGCGGGAAGTTGGTGCCCAGCTGATTAACGAAACCGTAGCCTTTGCCGAAGCAGGAGTGTGCCGCCGTAAGGTTTTGATGAGTTATTTTGGTGAAGAGTACGAGAAGGAAAATTGTGGTGAGTGTGATAACTGTAAGCATCCGAAGGAGAAAATTGAAGCCAAAGAGGATGCTGTCGTTGTGTTGAAAGCGATTCGCGCACTCGATGAACGCTTTGCTACAGATTATGTGGTGCAGATCATCGGAGGCAGGCTTACTCCTCAGATACAGATGTTCCGGCACGAAGGGCTGGAAGTATTTGCCAGTGGAAACGATAAAGAGCCTCATTTCTGGAATTCTCTGATAAGGCAGATGCTGCTGGATGGCTTGCTGAGTAAGGATATAGAGGAGTACGGTGTATTGAAGTTTACAAAGAAAGGTGAGGCGTTTCTGAAAAAGCCCAAATCGTTTAAGATAGTCCTCAATAATCTTTATGAAGAAGCCAATGCCGATGACGAGGAAGGTACAGAAGCAAGTACTGGCGGGGCTACTGACGAGAAGCTTTTTGAAATGCTTAAGGAGCTTCGTCAAAAAGAGGCAAAGAAAAAGAATCTGCCTCCTTTTGTGATTTTCCTGGAAACATCGCTGCAGGACATGGCAACGCTTTATCCAACTACAGTGAGTGACCTGGAAAAGTGTCAGGGAGTTAGTAAAGGCAAGGCGATTCGTTATGGTAAGCCATTTGTTGAGATGGTTGCCCGTTATGTAGAGGATAACAATATTGTAAAGCCCGACGATTTTGTGATGAAGAGTGTGGTGAATAAGAGCGGGAACAAGGTATATATTATCCAGAACACCGATAAAAAGGTAAGCCTGGAGACAATTGCCCGCAATAAGGGGTGGCGTATGGACGAGATGCTGGAGGAGATGGAGACTATTGCCGCCAGTGGTACCAAGCTTAACCTCGATTATGCAATCGATGAAATGCTGGACGAGACTGAGCAGGATGAAATCATTGAATATTTTAAAGGATGTGATACCTCCTCGCTGCAGGTAGCGCAGGAGGAACTTTCTGAGCATAATTTCAACTGGGAGCAGTTGAAAATCATGCGGATCAAATTTTTGAGCGAATACGGCATGTAAAACCGAAAAATCCTGATTATTTCACTGTTTTTTTCGGTTTTCTAAGGAATCAGCCTATATTTGCAGCCCGCATTTGACTTTGTGTCAAATGATTAAAGGATGGTGCGGTAGCTCAGTCGGTAGAGCAAAGGACTGAAAATCCTTGAGTCGGCGGTTCGATCCCGCCCCACACCACAGAAGCCTGTTACAAAAGTAGCAGGCTTTTTTAATGCATGTAACTGCCATTATGGATGGTAAAAGCGGAAGAGTTCTTAGTCGGCGGTTCGATCCCTCCCGAAGCCTCGGGACCACACCACAGAAGCCTGTTACAAAAGTAGCAGGCTTTTTTAATGCATGTAACTGCCATTATGGATGGTAAAAGCGGAAGAGTTCTTAGTCGGCGGTTCGATCCCTCCCGAAGCCTCGGGACCACAC
>JAGODE010000001.1:85953-94409 GCA_017998385.1 Chitinophagaceae bacterium
CACAGAAGCCTGTTACAAAAGTAGCAGGCTTTTTTAATGCATGTAACTGCCATTATGGATGGTAAAAGCGGAAGAGTTCTTAGTCGGCGGTTCGATGCCTCCCGAAGCTTCGGGACCACACCACAGAAGCCTGTTACGAAAGTAGCAGGCTTTTTTAATGCATGTAACTGCGATTAAGGGTGGTAAAAGTGGAAGATTTCTTGTCACTGTTGTCCGGGGAAATATCATTATCTGCGGTATTCAGCGTTTTCTGCGGGCAAAATTTCCCGCAGATGGCGCAGATTTTCGCAGATAAATCCTTCCCGATTTTTCAAACAGAATTACACGTAAGTATGCACTGTTTTTTATGGTGTTTGCACAACCGTCTGGCCCATCTTTTTCCTCCGTGGCTGGCGAACCACAAGAGAAGAATAGGCGAATGTGCCGGTGTGCTAAAAGCCCTCTGCGTCCCTGATCTGCTTTGCGTTCTTCGCGATCTGAATAAAGCAGGGAAATAGCGATTAAACAGTGCTCACGCTGTTGTGGAGAGCCAACAGTGTTATAAAGGGGGCTTACATTTTCCAAAGCCTGCAAAAGCATCTGTACAAATCTGATTATCAAACCTCTTTTTTGGCACATTTATTTTCCCCGGACAACAGTGATTGGAGATCTTTTAAATAAATAACCCGGCAACGGCCGGGTCATTATAAATCGAATAATTTATTGTACGGGGTAGATGTATTGTTTCTTTATTTATATCCGACCCATTTGCGTTCATCCATATTAAATATCCAGTAAGTACCATTGGCGTAGGCGAAATTGAAACTGAGTTCAGCTGTTGCGGTTTCCGGAAGAGTCAGCAGCTTTATAAGATAACCCGTTTTGATGTCATAGAGTTCTATTTGGTTTTCGGCCACATTAAGAAAACCGAGTTCCTGGCCTTTTATGCCTGTATAGATAAGTGATGTAGCATTATAATCTTCATGCGACAGAGTCGGGTCTTCTTCTTCACCCGGTCCGTCTGTCTTTTTACGGCCCCAGTGGATAACCACAGAATCCACGGCAACTCCCTGATTATTGTATTTATATACCTGGCTGCCACCAAGGAAGAGCACTTGTTTTTCAGTAAAGTTATAGGTACCAACTGCCTGTGCGGAAGGCTGGCGCATATCGTCTGTGATATTCGCTACATCCGTTGGAATACCGTTTTTGTCCAGGTCGTAGTTAAACCAACCCATATCGTCATATCCGTTGCCACATATTTGTTTGGTTACAGGGTTGTACCATAGGCCCCGCAGATCTATCATGGTAGCAAGGTCTTCTTCGTTGAGCCGTTTTCCTTTTTCATCAAACACAGCGAGTGGGTAAGCTGTATTTCCGGCAAATCCGGCATAGTATTTTTTGAGGACCGGATGCCAGACTACCGACGCGCCCCTTGTACCAGACATATCATCATCGGCGGTCTTTTGCATTTTTAGTTCCAGGGTCTGTTTGAGTTTTTTGGCGGCAACCTGGGCAGTTGCTTGTGTGCTGTAGAAAACGAATAACAGGCAAAGTGGGTAGAGGAGGAATCGCATATTCTGAATTTTGCCTAAAAGAACTTCAATTCCGCCAGTTTAGCAATACCCATTAGGAGGTATTTGAAGCAAGTGAATCAGTTAAAGACTTGCCGGAAAGCTCATTATGTCTGGGTAAGGTAGAGTAGGTGGCGAGGTGACCCGATTTACGGAGGAAAAAAAACAGTTTACCGGTATGGAAACCAGCAGATAAATGGATATTTGAGTATAACACCATCACTATGGGCCTCTTAATCGGTTTTATTATTGTCTTATTGCTGTTATCCTGGGCGGTATCCAGATCAGTATATCGCAAACTGAAAAAAGAGGAAAAGGATCCCTGGGGTTGGACGGTGGTGAGTTTTCTCTTAACAGCACTACTTGTGTTGGGAGCTGGCTATTTGCTAGTAATATATTTATTCTCTTTTGAGCGATAAGTTTTACGAATAAACCATTCGGCTACCAGGAGGTTGGGAATAAACCCCAACCAGGCGTCAACCTGGTATAAGGTGATGGAATCTATAGATAGTAGTATGGGTAACACAAGCTTCCACGTACGAAGCGTAATAGCGGAGAAAGTAAGGGCATAGCTGCGATACATAAACTTTCTGTGTGCCATAATATTTCCTTTCCTGATTTCAAGCCATGCTTTCAATGTAAAATAAAACCAAAGAATGTCGAGTGTCAGAAAGGCCAGTTTGCCGGGTAAATGGCCATTTGCATAAATGGCCAGTATAAACCCGGTAGGTACATTTATGAATAAGATGGTCAGCACATAGATTTTTCCAATGATGCGATGTAATTTTTTATTAGTGGATAATATCTGAGGCGAAAACTGTGTAAGACCTGCCATAAGGGGCATCACGGCTGTAAAGACGTGGATATAAAAGGAATATCTCCAGATATTATTGGAAATATAGCCCTGCTTGCTAGCTAAAAAATGGATGTCTGTTTCAAAACTGGCATATTCGGCAATCATGCTTAGCATAAGCAGGGCTGCAATAGTTATGGCTAGATAAACGAGGAAGTGTTTTATGACGCGTAGGGCTACATTCACTCGTTAAAGATAGGGACCGCGAGGCTTCAGGATCGGCCTTTTCTTTCTCATGACAGTTTCCAATTCCGTAATAGTTTTACAGGGTTGTATGTTGCCGGCTTTTCCACCTCTTGTCGTAGTTGTTCACATTTATACGCCATTTCTCTTTTTGTGTACGCTTTATAATTATCTTTTCGTAACAAATAATTTATGGTAACTGCCTCCAGCTCCGCCTACCTCACAATCAGCGATCATCATTTTGCCGTGGTCCGGCAAAATACCTCCAACAACCAGAAAGCTTTTTTTGCACAGCGATCGTATCAGCCAGGTGCTGTTATCACAACCTTTAGTGCTGGTTCGGTTGTTTCATCGCCTTCTTATCTGACAGTGCAAATAGGGGTTGATCAGCATATTTTGCTGGAACCGGAGCATTTACAATACATTAATCATAGCTGTGATCCAAATGTTTTTTTCGATACTAACAGTTATGAAATCATAGCCCTAAGGCCAATTGAAACAGGCGATGAAATGACTTTTTTCTATCCATCTACTGAGTGGAGTATGGCCCAACCTTTTCAATGCCTGTGCGGTACTCACCGTTGTTTGGGAGAAATAAAGGGGGCGGCACATCTTAGTCAGGATGTATTGGATCAGTACAAACTCACTCGTTTTATACAACAGCAATTGAATGATCGCAGAAACCGGGAAGAAAGGGCTTAAGCGCAGCGCAAAACAAAAGGTCAGTGCAGAACCCATCCGGAAATTAAAGGTTTGGGTATTGATACCACATCTGGAGACCACAGATCCCAACCTTGAGTATTACTATGATTTTTCTCAAAGCCTGGAGGAATATAAAAGGGCTTTTTCTATTCTGGGAGCTGACTGGGTATGGCAGCCTGTTACTGTAAAAAATTACGCGGAAATAATTTCGGGTATCCGGAAACGTTCCGGACGTAAGGTTCCCGTTGTGCTGAATCTTTGCGATGGCGATGAGATCAACGGTACGCCGGGTGTTTCAGTGATCGGTGAACTCGAAAAGCACCGGCTGATCTATACGGGCGCTTCGGATTATTTTTACCGGGTCACTACCTCGAAAATTCCGATGAAGGAGGCTTTCGATACAGCGGCTGTACCATCCTCTCCCTGGAAAGTGCTCCGTTCTACAGAAGACCTTTATGCCGGACTTTGTCAGGAGCTCGGTGCCCCTGTTATTATTAAACCTGCAGTTTCGGGCGGCAGTATGGGTGTTTCTGTAAGAAACGTTGTATACACAGATGCCGAAATGGAGGAGCGGGTTCGGGAGATAGAAGCCGGGTACCGGGGTTGGAACCTCCTGGTAGACGGACTCATTGCTGAGTCATTTATCGTAGGGCGTGAGTTTACCACCTTTGTGGTTGGGTCGGGAGATACGATACGCTGCTATCCGGCTGTTGAGCGTATTTTTCATGAAAGCCTGCCCGATGAAGAAAAGTTTTTGTCGTTTGATCGCTTATGGGAAATCTATGAAGATGAACAGCCAATGCCCGGCAATGCCAATTTTTACGAATATCAGTCGGTAAGTAAGGAGCTGGATAAAAAATTAAGTGAAGTTAGTGTGGCAGCATACAGCTCTGTTGAAGGAGTTGGATATGGGCGGCTGGATATACGAATGGATTCAAACACGGGGAAGCTATTTGTTTTGGAAGTAAATGCACAATGTGGTTTGAGCGAAGATGAAAATTATACTTCTATTGGTGCAATTCTTCGTTTCGCCGGCGTCTCCTTTGCCGAGGTGGTGAAGTTAATCATTGATGATGCATTTAGCCGAAGGGGTCTTTCTTACTAATTTTTCCTTTTTACAATAATTTTTCTATGCGCGTTTGTGTGTTGCAACCCGACTATTCCACTACAGGTGTTGACTACAAAAATTATGATCCTCCGAGGCATCTCACCGGTCTTTTACCCGATGCCGAGGTTGATCACGTGTTTCTAAATAAACTTACGACCTTCAGGCAGCTGAAAGAGCTGAAGAAAAAGAATTACGACATTTTCGTTAATCTCTGTGAAGGATACCTGGAATGGGAAGTTCCTTCTATTGATGTTATTCACAGCCTCGATTTGCTTGACCTTCCTTATACCGGGCCAACCGCCTTGTTGTATGACCCCACCAAAGAGTTGATGAAGTATGTAGCTTATTGTGAGGGCGTTTCTACGCCGGCATATTTCATTATAGAAAAACCGGAAGACATTGATCGGGTTGATGAGTTTATGAAGTACCCCTTATTTATTAAACCAGCTAAAGCCGGCGATAGCCTGGGTATCGATGAGCGCTCTGTTCTGTATAATAAACAGGATCTTCTCAATAAGGTAGTAGAGATATTTAATGATTACGGTCCTTTATTGGTGGAGGAATATATAGATGGCCGTGAATTTACCGTACTCGTTGCAGCGAATACTGATGGTAAAACCTGCCGGGTTTTTAAGCCGGTTGAATATGTTTTTCCGGAAGGTAGGTTTTTCAAAACCTATTCTTTAAAAACTTCGGAGTTACATCCAGATTGTAATTTTCCCTGTACAGATCCGGCACTGGATAAAAAACTGCGTGAAGCCGCAAGTCGTATTTTCAAGGGCTTCAATGGGGTTGGTTATGCCCGTATGGATTTCAGGGTTAACGAAGCCGGAGAAATTTTTTTCCTTGAAATTAATTTTACCTGTTCAGTCTTTTATACAGATGGCTATGAAGGGTCGGCTGATTTTATTCTCAAGTTTGATGAAGCTGGACAAAAAGGTTTTCTCGATCATATCATTTCTGAAGGTATTGCGAGGCACAGAAGAAAGAAGAAACCATTTACTATGCGTGGCAATTCTATTTCTGGATTCGGGATTTATGCAAACAGGCATATCAAAAAGGGTGAAATTGTTTTTCAGGGTGAAGAGCGGCAGCATAGAATCGTAACCCGCCAGCATGTAGAGAAACACTGGAATGAAGAACAAAAATTGAATTTTCGAAGATATGCGTATGCGCTGAGTGGTGAGGTCTTTGTTCTGTGGGATGATAATCCGGCCGAATGGTCGCCGCAGAATCATAGTTGTGATGCTAATACAGGCATGGACGGGTTAAACGTTGTCGCATTAAGAAATATTCGTATACATGAAGAATTAACGCTTGATTACAGTTCTTTTCTGGATGTAAATATGGAACCGTTTGAATGCCGTTGCGGTGCGACTAATTGCAGGGGTATTATTAATGGTGTGGAAGGAAATTCGGTTAGTACAAGGGCCGGTGCCTAACGGCCCATGTATACCATTAATATTTGCACATCACTTGGGTTGATACCCGAGATGCGACTGGCCTGACCAAGTGTTCTGGGGCGAATGCGATTCAGCTTCTCCCGTGCTTCATTACCTAAGGCCTGAATTTTTTTGTAATCAAAACTATCCGGGATCTCGAGATCTTCCAGCTGGCTCATTCGTTGTACCAGCTCTTTTTCTTTTTCTATATATACATCATACTTCACCTGTATGGCAGCCTGCTCTATTGATTCACGTGTATAGGTGGTAAGGGCTTCTGCCAGGAAGGGAAGAGCTTTTGAAAGAGTATCAAGTTCCACGTCGGGGCGTAACAATATTTTTTCCAGTTTCTGTTTTTCGGTTACAGGCGATGAGTTGAGACTTAGCAGGTAGGGATTGATTTGATCCGGAGTAACGGTATTGTTTTTTAGAAAATCTTTTATCTCCTGAACCTGTTGTGTTTTTTCCAATACACGATCCATTCTTTCCTGTGTGGCTAAGCCCAGTTTATAGCTGAGAGGAGTGAGACGTGCATCGGCATTATCCTGACGAAGCAGGGTTCGATATTCTGCGCGTGAGGTAAACATCCGGTAGGGTTCTTCGGTGCCCTTGCTGATGAGGTCATCGACCAGTACTCCAATGTATGCTTCGCTGCGTTTTAATATTACGGGTGCGAGCTCTTTTACTTTCTGGTGGGCATTGATGCCTGCCATGAGTCCCTGGCAGGCGGCTTCTTCATAGCCGGTAGTTCCATTGATTTGTCCAGCAAAGAACAGACCAGATATTAATTTTGTTTCTAATGTGTTTTTGAGTTGTGTAGGTGGGAAGTAGTCATATTCAATGGCGTAACCTGGTCGAAAGATGCGTACATTTTCAAATCCTGGTACAAGGCGCAATGCTTTATATTGAACATCTTCTGGGAGAGAAGTAGAAAATCCATTTACATAGATTTCGACTGTATTCCATCCTTCAGGTTCAATAAATAATTGATGGCGTTCCCGTTCAGCAAACCGGTTGATCTTGTCTTCTATGCTTGGACAATACCTGGGGCCAACTCCATCGATGCGGCCGGCAAACATTGGACTTCGGTCAAAGCCTGTTTTCAGAATATCGTGGACGGTTTGATTGGTGTAGCTGATCCAGCAGCTCCTTTGCTGAGTTGGTTTGGCTGTTTCCGTATAAGAAAACCCTACCACATCTTCATCGCCAGGCTGTTCCTCCATTTTGGAATAGTCAAGACTGCGCCCATCTATTCGCGGAGGTGTTCCTGTTTTGAGACGATCGCTTTCGAAGCCGAGAGAAACGAGTTGCTCTGTAATTCCTGTTGCTGCCTTTTCTGCAGCGCGGCCGCCACCAAAGTTCTTTTCGCCGATATGAATTACTCCATTGAGGAAGGTTCCATTAGTTAACACTACTGCTTTCGATTCAATGTGATGTCCAAGCCCTGTAATCACCCCACATGCCCGTCCATCTTTGACAATGATTCCTTTTACCATATCCTGGTAAAAATCAACATTGGGTGTATTCTCCAGCATCTCTCTCCATTTGGCCGCAAAGAGCATCCGGTCGCTTTGAGCTCTGGGGCTCCACATGGCAGGCCCTTTACTGCGGTTGAGCATCCGGAACTGGATCATGGAAAGGTCCGTAACAATTCCCGAGTATCCTCCCATCGCGTCAATCTCACGTACAATTTGCCCCTTGGCAATACCTCCCATGGCTGGATTGCAGCTCATCTGGGCAATGGTCTGCATATTCATGGTCACCAGAAGCACCTTAGACCCTAGGTTGGCAGCCGCTGCGGCGGCCTCACAACCTGCATGGCCAGCGCCTACAACTATTACATCATAATTTGGAAACATCCGGCAAAGTTAAAGTAATTAAACACTGAGAGGAGGCGGATGTTCCATGTGGAACATTGAATATCTGTTTGATTTAGGGTTGTTCTAAGGTTTTATATAAGGTATGTCGTTAATGGTATAAGGTTAAGGGAGAGTTTCACGTGGAACCTGGTATTGTTTTGTGCCAACCCATCCGTACAGCAGGGTTTTCGTTTAGAGGATACAATTACAAAATCGTCCTTCCTGGTTTCACGTGGAACACGTATATAAAATACCCGGCTTTCATTGACGCTCCTTTACACGTTCAGGCGAAGAAAAGGACTTATTGCTTGCTATTCGGTTGGGGTTTCACGTGAAACAGGCGATAATCCCCCTCCAAACCCGGAGAACCGTGTTTGCCGTAGGCCCGTTTTGTGATACGTCCCTACACGGGAGCACAAGACAATGGAGAACGTGCTATTTACCTGGATTCTTTCCCGAACCCTATTTTGAGAAGCGTTTTGCCGTAGGCCCACATTGCAATGTGGGCCTACAGGTAAGAGGCGGGAGATTGGGCCCATAATGTTGTCTGAAAATCTGATGGAAGAGTCTTTTGCCGTAGCCCCGTATTGTGATACGTCCCTACACGGGAACACAAGGAATTGGAGAAAGTGCTATTTACCTGGATTCTTCCCCGAACCCCATTTTGAAAAGCGTTTTGCCGTAGGCCCACATTACAATGCGAGCCTACACGGGAACACAAGGAATTGGAGAAAGTGCTATTTACCTGGATTCTTC
>JAGODE010000299.1 GCA_017998385.1 Chitinophagaceae bacterium
ATATTAACTTCATATTGAGAATCAATATGGTGGAGAACCTGTGGAGAAATGCCGGGTAATGCACATATATTTTGTGTTTTTAGACTAAAATACGCCGTATGACAACGAAAATAGAGCTGCGATTTTTGGAAAGGGCTATTGAACTGGCCCGTCAGGGTATGGAAGAAGGGCATGGTGGGCCATTTGGCTGCGTGATTGTAAAAGATGACCAGATCGTGGGCGAAGGTCATAATTGTGTGACCTCTAGCAATGATCCCACGGCCCACGCCGAAGTGGTGGCGATACGTGATGCATGCAGGCATTTAAAGACCTACCAGCTCAGCGACTGCGATATCTATACCAGTTGCGAACCCTGCCCTATGTGCCTGGGAGCTATTTACTGGGCAAGACCCCGCCGGGTCATCTATGCCAATACCCGCCACCAGGCGGCTGCTATAGATTTTGATGATGCCTTTATCTACAATGAGATCAATACAGCCATGAAAGACCGCCATATACCTTTTATACATATACCCCACGAGAGCGGGGAAGAGGTATTTAATGAATGGAAAAACTGGAACGGTAAACAGCCTTACTGATCGTATAGGGGTAATTATTTCATCATCCGATGAATAACCATATAGCAAAGAATAATCAGAAGTAATACGATGAGGATGGTAATATACAGCTGTGACTGATCAGGCAACCTGAGCTTTTCACGTCTTTGTTTTTTGCGGGCTGTTTTTTTCTGAAGATCGCGGTTCAGCATTTCTACCATGTAGGCGATCTGTTGTTTGTCTTTGATCTGCTGCAAACCCTCCAGGGCGTCTTCGTCAAAAGGCTGATCGATCAGGTGCTGCTCCACTTCATGCTGTTTTTCAGACGAAAGCTGCCCCTGCAGGTATAATAGCAGGGTTTCCTGGTCTACCTCGGGTGAAAGATTGGATAATATGTCTTTCAGATTTTCCTTCATTTCAGCTTTTGTTGACGCTTTTCAGTTTTCTTTCAATCAGTATGCGCAGATTACGTTTTCCGTTTTGAATGTAACTCTTTACCTGCAGCATACTGTAACCGGTTTCTTCGCTGATATCCTGATAGCTCTTTTTCTGAAGATAAAACAAAGTTACACATTGCTGCTGCTCCGGATTTAATTCTTTCAGTGCCTGGTCCATTAGGTCGAGCGTGAGGTCGGTATGCTGTAATTGCAGCAAATCAGGCTCCTCGTGAGGGGCCGCCACTTGCTCTTCCTGCAGCGGGGCTGCCGATTTTCCCTGGCGTTCACGCAACTTCATGAGGCAGTAGTTTTTGGCGATCATGTATAACCATGATTTGAAATACTGCACCCGGTATTTGCCCAGTTCCTGGATTACTTTGAGAAATATCTGTTGTACACTATCCTTGGCTTCGTCTTCATTTTTCAGATACTTCATACATACACCCAGCAACAACAGGGTATACCGCTGCAGCAACGCTCCCAGCAGTTCATTGTTGCCGTTTGTATAGAATCTCTCCAGCAGTTCCTGATCGGTGATATGGTTATATTTGTCCCCGTTCACAGGCGAAAAATAGTTATTTTGTTGCAGAAGGCTTATATAATATAGATGCAAACACGAAACAATTTCATAACAGTAGGTTCTCTTCTTATTAAATATTTTCGAAAAAATTGTATATGGAATACGCGATAGTGGTGGTACCGGCTGCGCCTGTTCGCCGAAAAGCAAAGCATCAGTCCGAAATGGTAAACCAGCTTTTGTTTGGTGATGCGGTGAAAGTGCTGAAATCGAAAAGAGAAATCTGGTATAAAGTGCAATCGCTATACGATTTGTACGAAGGATGGGTAACGGTTCATATGCTGGAACCGGTTGCAGAATCGCAGGCAAGACAATCCAGTCCTTATATTACGCTTGCTCCCGTAAGTACGATTGAGATCGGCGATACCAGTATGCAGGTACCCGCAGCAGCATCGCTTCCGGCATTTGCTGATGGTGCCGGCCAGATAGGTCGCCACAGCTACCGCTTTAATGGCCAGGCAGCCCTGCGAAGTAAAGAAGAACTAACACCAGAGCTGATAACGGACACTGCCATGGCCTGGCTCAACGCTCCTTATCTCTGGGGTGGCCGTACCCTCATGGGCATTGATTGCAGTGGGTTTGTTCAGATCGTATTCAAGGTACTGGGAATAGACCTTCCCCGTGATGCCTGGCAGCAGGCGCAGGAGGGAATTACGGTCAATAAGCTGAAAGAATCAATAGCAGGAGATCTGGTTTTCTTTGATGATCGTGATGAGATAGTGCATGTGGGTATACTGCTTGCTGCCGATAAGGTCATTCATGCATCGGGTCGGGTGCGTATTGACAAGATTGATAAAAAAGGGATTATTCATAGTGAAACGGGCAAACGAACGCACTCACTGCGGGTTATAAAGCGGTGCCGGTAAATCCACCATATTGCTCCTGACCTTTAGTCTCATGGTTAGCAGTACCATGTAACCTTCGTTGTTTTCCAGTTTGTACCAGGCAACCGTAGCAGCCGATACAGCGTAAAGCGGCATGAAATAGTTATAGGCCACGCCTTCCACAGGCGATTGAGGAGTACTGTTTACTTTTTCGTAAGTGACCTTAAAAAATTTCTTCTTGAACTTTCTATTGATCTTTTCTACCTCACGCAACACGTCCTTTTCCCCTTCGGCAGTAGGGGGTGCGTATGCGGCCAGTTGATAAAACATGACGGTATCCTTCACTTCCGGATTAACGGTTGCAATAGCAACTTCAGATAGGCTTACTTCAATTTTTGCAGGGCGGAAAAAGAAAGGGTTATACTTCTGATAACGGCCTTCAAATCCGAAAAGCGTGGAGTCGGTACGGTGTTCGGTTTTTTTCTCAGTTATGTCAGGATCGTTCAGCAGATGTTGTAAAAAAAATCTCGCAGTGCTGGAAAAAGGATCAGAGCGGAAATAGGCTTTGCTGAATTCATGAATAGCTGTCTGCCCCTGAGCAATCAGTGAGAAAGAAAACATGAATAAGGCCAGGGTAAATTTTCTCATGTGGTCAGTTGAAGCTTTTTATCCAACGCACCAGCCATTTGTCCCACTCCAGCAATTTAAAGGCAGAAAATAATAAAATAAAGGCAAATAGTTTTTTTAACATTTCCTGGTTGATGCGAAGTGCCCACACACTGCCAAAGTACCCGCCGGCAAAAAAGGCAATGGCCAGTAATCCGATCACTTTAAGATCAATAGGCTGACCATTGGCTTTGCCGGCGGCATAGTAATTAAGGAAAGCAAGGATAACGACGGGAAAACTGAGTACTCCCAATGATGTGCCCTGGGCCTGCTGTTGGGTGTAACCGAGAAAAAAGACCAGGGCGGGTACCAGTATAATACCGCCGCCAACGCCTACCAGGCCACTTAGCAAACCTGCCGAAAAACCGATCAGCAATAACGTTATCAACAGAGTTGCAGTCATATGGCCAGGTTGGGTGACGAAAACGTTTAGTGCTTATAATGCTCCCGGTAGTAGTCGATGGCGTCCTGAATAATTTTGCATGCCGTGTCCTTATCCTGGAAGTTATCGATCTCTACCTTTTTATTTTCAAGAACTTTATATTGTTCGAAGAAATTGCGCAGTTCAAGCAGAAAGTGCTGCGGCAGGTCTTCCATTTTTGTGTAATGATTTACCGAGGGGTCATGGGCGGCTACAGCAATGATCTTGTCGTCCATCTGTCCGCTGTCGATCATCTGCATATTGCCGATTACATTGGCTTCTACAAGACAAAGTGACTGTATGGATTGCGAACAAAGGACCAGGATGTCTAGCGGATCATTGTCCTGCCCCAGCGTCTGTGGAATAAAACCATAGTTGACGGGGTAGTGGAAGGAAGAATAGATGACCCGGTCGAGACGCAGCAGACCGGTAGCTTTATCCACTTCGTATTTGGCCCGGGAGCCCTGAGGTATTTCAATTAATGCATTTACGCGTTGGGGTGCTTTTTCGCCCACTTCAACACCATGCCAGGGATGATGTACGGTTAACATGTCTGAGATTTTTTAGTAAAAAAGTTAATGGTACTGTCAGATATGGCAAGCTCCGTTTGGGCTGGCATCTGTTTATGGTGTAAACAGCCGGCCCAGTTTCATTCCGGCAAAGGTAGCCAGTATTCCTAATGTTACACTGCCTGAAACGTAGAGTAGAAAAAATCCTATCCTGTTTTCGCGGATAAGGCCAATGCTTTCAAGGCTGAATGCAGAAAAAGTGGTGAAGCCTCCGCAAATACCTGTCATGAGGAAGAGTTTCCAGGTATCCGGCTGGTCGCCGCCTTTAAGGGTGAGGCTCCAGAAAAGGCCAATCAGCAGGCATCCGGAAAGATTCACAGCAAAGGTGCCGAAAGGGAAGGCATGGGGATAATATTCAGCCATCCACCGCTGACAAAGATAGCGGGCCATACTTCCGAGTGCACCGCCCATACCTACCAGCAGCAAGGCGCGTGTCATGGAAGGCTGTCTGTCTTATGTTTGAAAATGAATTTGAAGTCAACCAGCCAGGTTCCTTTATCCTTTACAAGGCGCAGTGAATCCTGCCTGTTCTTATAAGAATTGGAATAAACAATAACGCTGGTCGAATCATTTATAACACGATGCGAATGTATGCGGATGCTGGCTTCTTTGTAATTCCTCTTCTCTTCATTACTCATCTGCCTGTTGAGCCGGGCGGTTTGCTCCAGATCCTGCAGATTTAATGAATCCTGCAGCATAAATTCCCGGGCTTTATCAAAATCACTGTTGAGGGCAGCCTGAATGAAATTACGTGCAGCATCAATATCGTTTGAAGTAGCCGCAGACTGCTGGTCTTTATCCTTGCAACTAAAGGCAAAAAAAAGCAGGAATGAAGCGATACATATCTTTTTCATTCCTGCAAAGTACTAAATCTTGGTAAAACCAGCCAGGTCTTATTCTTTTGGCCTTTCACGCCGCGGACGCTCTACCAGGTCGGCCGGATTTTCTTTTTCATGCTCACGGGTATAAGCTCGCAGAATGTGTTTAACCAGGCGGTGACGTACTACGTCTTCTTCATCGAGTTCAATATGGGCAATTCCATCAATATTGCGCAGTATGCGTACTGCCGTAGCCAGGCCGCTCTTCTGATTGCGCGGCAGGTCTACCTGCGTCATATCTCCGGTGATAATTGCTTTGGCATTGGCGCCAATGCGGGTTAGAAACATCTTGAGCTGGAGGTCGGTTGAGTTTTGTGCCTCATCCAGGATGATAAAGGCATTGTCGAGCGTACGACCACGCATATAAGCCAGCGGAGCAATTTCAATGGTACGCGTAGTCATATAGTAGCCCAGTTTATCTGCAGGTATCATATCGTCC
>JAGODE010000300.1 GCA_017998385.1 Chitinophagaceae bacterium
ATTCTTATTCATTAGCACATTAACCCATTAGCACATTAGCACATTGTTTCTTTAGCGCTTAACGGCATCGTCACAATAAAACTTGTGGTGCCCGAAGGGTCGATATTGATTTCATAATGTCCGCGCAGCAGGCGAATGCGGGTAATGATGGCATTGAGACTGATCTGGTGCTGCCTGTCAGAATCAAGCGGATGCTTATCGCTATGCAACAGTACCAGTTGTATGTCCTGGTCTACCAGAACCCGTATGTGTACAGGTCCTCTTATCTCCCTTTTTTCAAGCAGCACGAGGTACTGGGCGAGGATGCGATAAAGATTAATGGCCGTTTCGTCCGATAACATGGCGGGACTTTCCTCCCAGTCGAGCTCCACATCAAAAGGAGCCTTTTTGGCAAACTGTACAATAAGTTCCCGCAGTACTTCCTCCAGCGTAACTGCCGGAAGACTGATGGGGTTATAGGTGCGTGATAACCGGCGCATTTCCTGCAGCAGGTCTTCAAGTGCAGTACGGGTTTTGAGTAAGAGTGGCGGTGCCAGCTCTTTTTCTTCCATGGCCACGCTCAGGTACATGAGACTGGCCGCCAGTACCTGGGCAAAATTTTCATGCAGCTCCACTCCGATGGCCTTGCGTTCTATCTCCTGCTGCTGCAGGGCAAACTGAAGTGTGCTGCGTTCCATATCGATGAGTTGCTCCGCTTTTTCACGGATCGCCTGGTTACGCAGACGTAATTCGAGTAAACGGGTCACCTGGCCGGCAATGATAGTGATGGCACGCTCCTGATCGGGAGTAAAATTTTTCAGCTCAGTGTCAAAAGCGCATACCGTACCGATATTGTATCCATTGGAGGATACAATCGGCGCCCCGGCATAAAAACGGATGCGAAGCCCATCTGTTACCATCGGATTATCAGCAAACCGCTCATCAACACGGGCATCCGGCACCACCATCACCCGCCTGTCGAGGATCGTATGGCTGCAAAAAGACGTATCACGGGGACTTTCCGGTACGTCCAATCCGATGCTGGCCTTAAACCACTGACGTTTATTGTCGATAAAAGTAATGGCTACATGACTGCAACCGGTGACCTGCGACAGCAATTCGACCAGTTCATTGAAAGAGCTTTCGACCGGTGTATCCAGAATCTGACAGGCATCAAGCTCAGCTAGCCGCTGCACCTCATTCCACGGCAAATTCGCTATTTTCATACGTACGGGTATTAGGGTATCACTGCAGCAAATGCAGACTATAATACAAGGTAAAACAGAAGAATCATTTTCATAAATTTTCCTGAGGCATTGATAATCAATTGAGTGATAACTCTTACCGGCAGACTTGCCTAGCCCTTACCAAAATGGATACCGGCATCCGGAAGCCTGTTTACCCTTCTTCCACATCTGTTGAAAAGATTGTAGTGCAGGTGATTGCGTAAATAAGATTATTTTATATTTTCTTTGCTCGGACTAAAACCTAACTACTCTATATGAAAGATGTGATCATCCCCGTTGACTTTTCTGAAACATCCCTGCACGCTGCCCGCTATGCCGCCGCCATGCTCAGTGGCCGGTCCGATACCCGGGTTATTCTTTATCATATGTTTGAAGAAGAGGCCGAAGCCGATACTACAGAGCAGTATCTGCAAACGCTGAGAGCCGAACTGGAACAGAAAGGCGTAAGCAATATTGAATGCGTAAAAGAACTGGGCGATGATCTGATCGACAACCTGGGTCGCCTGGCTTACCAGAAAACGGCCGAACTGATCGTAATGGGAATTACTGAAAAAGAAGAATGGCGCCAGATTTTCAGTGGCAGCAAATCGCTCAAAATGGTGCAGCAGAATGTATGCCCCGTCATGATCATACCACGCGAAGCAACTTATACAGGCGTGTCCAATATTGCGCTCACCTCCGACTTCCGGGACGTGGAAAATACCACCCCAGTACTGGCTATTAAAAATGTACTGGAACTGTTTAAGGCCAACCTGCATATCGTTAATGTCGATAACCAGCACTACGTAACGCTTACTGAAGAGTTTCTGAATGGACGTGCCAAAATGCAGGAGATGTTTGCCGAGTTCAAACCAGAATTTTATTTTATCGGGATGAATGATTTTTATGAAGCAATCGAACAGTTTGCGCGCGATCGCAACATCGATCTGATCATTATTATTCCCAAAAATCATACGTTCTTCAACAACCTTTTCAGCAGCAGCCATACACGCAAACTCGCATACAACAGCAGCGTACCGTTGCTGGCGGCACACCAGTAATCAATGTGCTAATGTGCTAATGGGTTAATTTGCTAATGCGCTAAAGAGGTTTGCTTATTCTAAGAGCTGATCCGTTAAAAGTAAATGAATGAAACTGCTGGCTGCTCCGGCAGTTTTTTTATACCCTATACCAGTAATCAATGTGCTAATGGGGCAATGTGCTAATGGGTTAATTTGCTAATGCGCTAAAGAGGTTTGCTTATTCTAAGAGCTGATCCGTTAAAAGTAAATGAATGAAACTGCTGGCTGCTCCGGCAGTTTTTTTATACCCTATACCAGTAATCAATGTGCTAATGGGGCAATGTGCTAATGGGTTAATTTGCTGATGTGCTAATCACTGTTGTCCGGGGAAAATAAATGTGACAAAAAAGAGATTTGATAATCAGGTTTGTACAGATGCTTTTGTGGGATTTGGGAAATGTAAGCCCCCTTATAAAATTGTTTGTTCACCACTACAGCGTGAACACTGTTTAATCGCCATTTCCTGGTCTTATTCAGATCGCGAAGAACGCAAAGCAGGCTAAGGACGCAGCGGGTCATTAGCACACTGGCACATTGACGTATTAGCACATTCACTATTTTTTTCTTGTGGTTCACAAGGTGCCTTGTTTTTCTCCGATTGAATCTTTAATGATACTGGCATTAACAGAGACCGGAGAAAAACACAGCACCGGTGAACCACATCGGCCCGCCGGCCGTGGAGGCAAAAGGATGGAATTAAAAGCAGATACGAACCAGGGGAGCAGTATTATGCGGAAAGTAAACGATTCGATCATTTACAATTTAACCGCTCGTCGCGAAACTTCGGGACGGATTCCTGGGATGGTTCCGGATATGTCGTTTAACTATAAAGGCAAAGCCATGGCCTTTATTTTCCCCGGACAACAGTGATCACCAAATCTTCAAATCATTAGCACATTACCCCCATTAGCACATTAGCAAATTAACCCATTAGCACATTACTTTCCTTATCTTTGAACAACGACTGTTAGTTTTAAGTATGGCAAAGAATAACACACAGATTAATGTAAGCTCAGAGATAGGAACCCTGCGACGGTTGCTGGTACACAGCCCCGATAGCGGTATTGGCAAAGTAGTGCCTTCCAAAGCACAGGACTGGTTGTTTGAAGACATAGTGCATCTCGACACGATCCGCCGCAAAGAATACGATTATTATACCAAGCTCCTCCTCTATTTCCTGGATCCTGAAAAAATTGAAGGACGCCTGCATGATATAGATCATCCCGATCATGAGTATGTGTTCTATAAGCCCGATAGTCCCCATTTTTTCCGTTCCGACAAAGTGGTGGAACTGCAATGGCTGCTCGGAGAAATTCTCGAAGACCGCGAGATCAAACTAAAACTGATCGCCTCGGTATGTGCACTTGAAAACTGCTCTTATGAAATGCAGGAGCAACTGGCCGATATTGATGGCCAAAAGCTGGCCAAGATTTTTATCAGCGGCACGATGAATGATAAGGAAATGTTGTTTCCGCCAATACCTAACTTCATTTTCACACGCGATATCGGCATCACCATCAATGAGTATATCCTGCTCAACAAACCTGCCCGAAAGGCCAGAACACGTGAAGCGCTGCTTGTAAAATATATTTTTTATAACCACCCGCTCTTTGCCGGATACCGGAAAAACATCATCGAACTACCCAATACATCGCACCATTTTCTGCTGCCAAAAGATGGTGACGACAAAAAGGTGACGCTGGAAGGTGGCGATATCATGGTGGTAACACGCGATCACTTACTGATTGGCATCAGCGAACGCACTACCATGGAAGCTGCGCATCAGTGCATTAATATACTTTTTGCGCGCAATATTGTTAAGAAGGTCACGGTGATCAAGATCCCCAAAAAGCGGGATTACATGCATATTGACACTGTATTTACCCAGGTAAAACGAAATGTATGGGTGCTGCTGGGCGCTTTTTCCAAAAAGGCTATTAAGATGGAAGATGCTGACCCGGTACAGCGGGTACTGGAAGGATCGCGTAAGGATGATAAAATCCGCATCACACAGTTCCGCAAAAAAGATCCGTCTAATCCAACATTTTTCGACAACCTCGAAGACCTGCTGAGCGATATCAGCCGTCATGACCTGAAATGTGAAGACAAAGTAAAATTCATCTACAGCGGCAACAACGAATTTCCGTACGATGCCCGCGAACAATGGACAGACTCCTGCAACCTGCTTGCCTTAAAAGAAGGCGTTGTACTGGGCTACGACCGCAATGACAAAACGCTGGAAGCATTCCGGAATGCCGGTTTTTCTATCATTCATGCCCATGAGCTGGTAGCTGCACTCGAAGCCGGCAGTATTAAAGTGCAGGATATGAGCGATACATTGATTACCATGCCCTCGGCCGAACTCTCGCGCGCGCGGGGTGGATTTCATTGTATGAGTATGCCTCTCTTGCGCGATGAGATCGATTAAACAGTATCAGTATTCAATTCTATGCAAACAACTTCTCACTTACTGATGATACGCCCGGTCAACTTTGCATTCAATGCAGAGACGGCTGTAAACAATGCTTTTCAGGTGGCGGGAGAAACTGACCATGTGCAGGAAACTGCCCGCCGCGAGTTTGATGGTTTTGTATCATTGCTGCGCGAAAACGGCGTGGATGTAACCGTTGTAGAAGATACACCCGTGCCTTATACACCCGATTCCATCTTTCCCAACAACTGGGTTTCTTTTCATGCAGACGGCACCATACTGTTATATCCCATGTTTGCTCCCAACCGCAGGGCAGAAAGAAAGCCGCATGTTCTGCAGGCGCTGGCTGATCGTTTTACAATCCGGCAAACCCTGGACCTGAGCGGATTCGAACAGCAGGATTTGTTTCTCGAAGGTACTGGCAGCATGGTGCTGGACAGAGACCAGCAGGTTGCCTATGCCTGCCTTTCGCCCCGTACAGATCGGACCGTACTGGAAGAGTTTTGTGCAAAAATGCATTACCGTGCAGTGATCTTTGATGCTGTGGACGCTGCCGGCCAGCCAATTTACCATACCAATGTGATGATGTGTGTGGCAGATCGTTATGTAGTGATCTGCCACACACATC
>JAGODE010000301.1 GCA_017998385.1 Chitinophagaceae bacterium
ATGAGAATATCCGTAATAGCCCTGGTTTTTATATCAGTATTGCTGACAACAATACCTGCCTGTCACAGAAAGAGTACTCCGCAGATTACGGACCGTACAGATATACCCGCCAGGCCAGTGACGGCCACAACATCGGTGGCCAGCGCAGCAGATATTGAAGCCGGAAAACAGATTTATACCGTTGGCAAATGCACCAAATGTCATGAAGCCAAACCGGTTGATCGCTGGACAGCTGAGCAGTGGAAACCTATTCTGAAATCAATGATCCCTAAAGCCAAACTGGATTCCATACAGCGGGCGCAGGTAACAGCCTATGTAAATCTGCATGCGCGTAAAAGTTAAAATAACGAATCGTTTCCGCATTAGGATTTTCTTAGTATAAATCATCGTTAAACGAAACCCGCATCTGCGGGTTTCGTTTTTTTGTTTTGCACATTTGCCGGGTATCTGTTTTTTCACCAAAACCACAATCATGAAAAAAATGCTACTTGCTGTTTCCGGCATCATCTCTCTTTCAATGTCTGCACATGCGCAAATTGCTAAAAAATCTGTACTTCTGGGCGGCGATCTTGGGTTTGCCACACAGAAGACGGACGAGTCGATTGTGACGGACGATAAACGTAAATTAAATAGCTTTTTCATTTCACCAACTATTGGCATAGCCATCAAAGAAAATCTTGTAGTGGGCGGTAGTATTAATTATCGTACACAAACAGACAAAAGTGAAGCGTTGGATTACAGGAATAAATATGATGGGTATGGCGCAGGTGTATTTGTGCGCAGGTATAAACCTATTGGCAAAAGCGGCTTTTATGTTTTTGGCCAGGCCGGCCTAGGCGTTCAGCAAACAAAACAGGAAATAAAGGATCTGGGTACTTCTGTTATTGAGAGGAATACAATTACATCAATAGCAGCCAATGCCTTTCCGGGAATCAGTTTTGCAGTGAGCAGGAAATTTCACCTCGAAAGCGGATTTAATAACCTGATTACAATTTCTTATGCAGGTGAAAAGCGGGAACAGGGAACAACAGGGAATATGAACACCTACAAGTCATCGGGTTTCGGGTTGACGACCAGCCTCAGCAATGCACAGTCTGCCTTCTATGTAGGCTTCAGGGTATTGCTGGCCAAATAAACAAACCTCAGCCATGTAAAAACAACCCCCGGCAGGAGAGAACTCCATACCGGGGGATTTTTATTAAGGGGAAGCGTCCACTCAGGGTTGGGCAAAGCTATTGCGCGGACCGCCAGAGGCAAATACCGCAAGCATTCTTGATTTCTGTCCGGCAGAGAACATATACATACAGGCATCGTCTGTATAATCCATGTAGTTCATCGTCATTTCTACAGGAGTACCACTGCAGGTACTGCGGTGACCTGCTGCTGGGCAGCCATAGTTGGCCGTATTATGCAGGGGCGTATCACCTACCTGATCATTGCCACAGGTGGCATCACCCCATATATGGCGCAGGTTAAGCCAGTGGCCCACTTCGTGGGTCGCAGTACGGCCTTTATTGAACGGAGCCGTGGCTGTACCTGTACGACCAAAAGCATTGTCGTCAATAACAACACCATCAGTAGATGAGCTGCCGCCGGGAAACTGCGCATAACCCAATATACCTCCACTCAGATTACACACCCAGAGATTAAGCTTGGTGGTTGGGGAAGTGGGCGCAATACCCTGTGCATTCTTTTTCATCGCATCGTTGGTAGTCCAGCTGGTCTTGGTAGTGCTTTTGCGGATTACCTGGTCAAGTACAAACCTCACACCAACATCGCCCGACTTCACACTGCCGTATGTGCTGGTATTGTTATAGTCAGCATTTGCAGCACTGAAATCTTCATTGAGCACGTCAATCTGTGACTGAATCTGTGCCAGCGAAATGTTTTGTGCGGCTGTACGGTACAGCACATTTACGACTACAGGAATTTCAATGATTCCGTTTGACAACAATCGCTGCTGTACGGGATCTTTGACAAACCGGTCCGTAAACTGTTCGATCAGATCCATACGCCGGCGCAAATCAGGATCAGCTTTGATCTGCTCTTCCAGCACATCATTGGCGCTGCAACTGCGTTGAGAGGGAGTAAAGCCTTCATCGGTGGTGAGTTCTGCAGGCTCTGTTGCTTGCCGGTTGGATGACTTATTACAGCTCACTGTAATAAGCAGGCCACAGACTATGGCCAGAAACGCTTTCTTCATAAAAAATGGGGTTTTGGTAGTGATAAATAGGTGTCACTAAATATATACCCATTTTTCAAAATACGATCAGGCGTTAGTTAAAAAAGGAAACAAAAAAGGGTAAAAAACGGGGTAACCGGCAGGGGGATTTACGCCCGGTAAAGGCTTACCCTTTTATTCATTACATAAAACCACGCAGGCGGCACCAGGGCCAGGAGCATCATACCGGGGTAGCCGGTTGGCAGCTGCGGCGATTCGTCGTGGTGACGCAATACCTGATACCTTCGGCTGGCCAGGTAATGATGGTCGGAATGACGGCTAAGCTCAAACATAAGAAGCCGGCCTATTACATGATCACTGTTCCAGCTATGGGCGGGCATGGCCCGTTCATATTTCCCCTCTCCCAGACTGCGTCTGCTCAAACCATAATGCTCAATATAATTCACCGTTTCGAGCAGCAGTATGCCAATAGCAGCGGCTGCGAGATAACAGCTTAGCGCAAGCCAGCCAAAAAACCAGTAAACAACACTAACAAAGGCCAGCTGAATAAGCGTATACTGAACCATTTCATTGTATAAAGAAAAAGGCGATCTTCCTTTCTTACGTGCTTCGCGGCTGGCAATCTGCCAGGCACTGATATAACTGAATACAATACTGCGGTAATAAAAATGATAGATCCATTCTCCGTAACGGGCACTGCTGGGATCTTCGGGGGTGGCAACACGTTTGTGATGCCCTTTATTATGTTCCACATAGAAGTGCATGTACTGAGAGGTAAGCAGCAGCATTTTTGCCAGCAGCTGTTCACCCCTGTTGATGCGATGCCCCAGCTCATGCCCCACATTGATTCCAAATACTCCGCAGGCAAGTCCCATCACCCAGGTGCGTCCTGCATAATCCCAAAAGCTGAGTTGGGGATCAGCCAGCGAATGCAGGAACACAAACAATGCTGCATACTGCAGCGGCACAATGCTGTAAAGTATCCAGTCGTACCGCCGGTCGTAGCGGGCCATTTCTTCTTCCGTTGATTCCAGATTTTGCTTATCGGCTGGCAGCAACAGCTCGGCAAGTGGTATCAATACCCAGGCAATCAGGAGCGGTATCCAAACCTGCCAGCCGGTAGTCATAAATGACCGGAATATGCCGGCAAACAGCAGCAGGGGTAATGCATATTTGATAAAGCGGAAACGCATGGATGGTTTTTCAAATATAAGGTATAAGAGGGTAGAAGGTGAAAGGCATAAGGTATAAGAGTATAAGGTTTAAAAGTATAAAAGAGTGTTCTTCTTCCTCCCTCTGTCTTTTACCTTACACCTTATTCCTCCTTTTAAACCTTTGATGACTCCGATAGTCTTAACACGAAATCCGGATAAATGGCAGTTAGTAACCAGTTGAAGAATCAACACCTGCTCTGGCGTGCAGCTTTTGGCCCGGCAGTTGAGCATATTGCTGACCTGTCTGTTTATACACCCAAAGAATTTTACAAAGCCCTGGTCAAAGCGTCGGAACGCAAGCCGGAAATTATTAATGTGGCAGATAATTATCTGCAGGGGCTGGTTATGGGCGTAGAGCAGGAGGGACGTATACAACGCAAAGAACTTACCCCCGATGAACGCCGCGAAATACAGCGCCGCAATCGGGAAGGTATAAAGAGTCTTAACCTCAACTGGTTTGGCCAGATGGTCAATAGTGGTGCACAGCTTCGCGAAAAAATGGCCTTCTTCTGGCATGGACACTTTGCCTGCCGCAATCTCAACCTCTTCTATCAGCAGGGCTTGCTCAATGTAATTCGCAGCAATGCTTTAGGCAGTTTTGTGGATTTACTGCGAGAGGTATCACACTCGGCAGCCATGCTCAACTTTCTCAACAATCAGCAAAACCGAAAGGGACACCCCAACGAAAATTTTGCCCGCGAAGTAATGGAGCTTTTTACGCTCGGGCGGGGCCATTATACAGAGCAGGATATTAAGGAAGCGGCCCGTGCATTTACCGGGTGGGGCGCCAACCTGCAGGGCGACTTTGTATTCCGCAAAGGTCAGCATGATACCGGCGTTAAAACGGTGCTGGGTCAAACGGGCAATCTCTCCGGCGATGACGTGCTCGATATCTTATTACAGCAGCGGCAAACAGCCCGTTTCATTGCCGCAAAGATCTACCGCTTTTTCGTAAACGATACCCCACATGCAGAGCGAATTGAATGGATGGCTAACCGCTTTTACGACAGCAATTATAACATTGGCGCGCTCATGGAAGATGTCTTCACTTCATCGTGGTTTTATGAGGAGAATAATATTGGTGTACGTATCAAATCGCCTATCGAGCTGCTGGCGGGTATACAACGTATGATACCCATGGCATTGCAGGACGAAGAATCGTTACTCGTGTTGCAGCGGCTGCTGGGGCAGGTATTATTTTATCCGCCCAATGTGGCTGGCTGGCCCGGCGGCAAAACATGGATAGACAGTAGTACGCTCATGTTGCGGTTGCGTATACCGCAATTGTTTAATGACGAAGATGAGCTGAACCTTACGCCCAAATCTGATGATGATCAGATGATGGGGCGTCAGGATGATGGTAAACCCGCTAACCGGCAAAAAGCAAAACCAGCCAATCGTGGCGGCATGAAACTGATCAATGCCAACCTCGACTGGAGTAAATGGATAGCCTACCTGCAAAAAACAGATCGGTCGCGGTTGGAGAATGTAATAGCAGGTGTGTTGCTGCAAACAAATAGTGCAGTGAGTGCAGACCTGATACGAAAGTATGCGGACAGCGGATCGCGGGAGGCTTTTATTCGCTCTGCTACCCTGCAACTGATGAGTACACCCGAATATCAGCTTTGCTGATAATAAATATCTAAAGCTGCCGGCAGGCTAAGCCGGATATTGCTATGCTGATAAAAAGAAAAGAATTCATACAGGTAGGGTCGCTCGCTACCGCATCGCTGCTGTTGCCGCGGTTTTTAAAAGCATTTGAACAGCCGGCGCTGGTGCCGCCCGGCAATAAAGTGCTGGTAGTGCTGCAGCTTAGCGGGGGTAATGATGGGCTCAACACCGTCATTCCCGTGCGCAATGATCTCTATTATAAAGCGCGTCCCCGGCTGGGAATCGCTGCCGGCAAAGCATTATCC
>JAGODE010000302.1 GCA_017998385.1 Chitinophagaceae bacterium
GTACCGGTCTTTACTGGCCTGGTACCATTCATTCAGCACAAAATACTGATCAGGGTCACCATCCAGCACGGCCAGCAGGTCATGACCAATAGCAGTACCCATTGTATTGATTCCCGATGAATCTGTCAGTTTCAGGTATAAAACCGGCCGCTCATTGGTAATACTTCCATTTACAAATTTTTCGTCATTGAGATAGGCTCGTATTACCGGCCCTTCTTTATCAGCATCTGCCGCCGCAGCCGAGCCCCCTACCTGCAACTGGCTCACCAACCCACCGGCATCGGTACTGGCGCCTGCGGCGTAAAGACTCAGCCGGCCGGGGCCATAGGCATATTTGATATCCATGGGCACCTTGAAACTAAAGCTGAACCGGCCCTGCTTAACGGTGGCACTTCCCCTGAAAATGATATGCTGCCAGGCATCGAACCGGGTGACCTGGCTGCCAGGATCATTAC
This sequence comes from Chitinophagaceae bacterium, assembly GCA_017998385.1. GTDB lineage: Bacteria > Bacteroidota > Bacteroidia > Chitinophagales > Chitinophagaceae > CAYMZZ01. The sequence goes on from JAGODE010000302.1 coordinate 456, forward strand.
CCCGTGTAGACACCTGGTTTTGTTTGTCATAAAATACGGGATACACTGTACCCTCAAAATCAGACAGCAGTTGTCCTTGCAAATCTGTTACCTGGCCTTCAAGGGTTATCTTTTCCCCTGCACGTAAGGTATCGCTCACTCCGGGAGGCTGCCCGTTGAGCCGGGTCATTTGCACCCGCATAGCCGGAAAAGCAAGGGTCAGGCCCGGGTCGCCGAGCAGGGTAAACTTGCGGTTGTTGGCTACATCACCAGAGGTTTGGTAGGTATAATTTTTGGCCTCCCGCACGGCATCGCCCAGGCGGCGCAACCGGCCATCTGCACCGGGAGTAAGCGCATTCCGCAGATAATTATTATTCATGACCCTGTTGCTGTAAGAAAATACAATCCGTGTGGTGGTCATAAGGGCAATGGCGCCGGTATTTTTCCGCAACAGCAGATTTTCTCCCAGTGATGGCAGGAGCGGGTTGTCGTAGGGAGCAAAATCGCAGGTAGCGGTAATCACCAGCGGCAGCTGCTGCGCATTATTCCATCCATTGATGATATCCTGATCGAGTATGCTTTCTTCTGCAAGCCTCCTTGCACCACCATGCCCTGAATAGTTGAGGATAAGCGTACCGCTCATAACCTGGTTGTCCAGCGCCTGCACCACTTGCGGATAACGGCTGCCGGAGGCATTGCTTTCCTGCGGATATGCATCGAGATATATCTTTTGCTGATCGAGCTGAGGCATGGCAGCTATTGCTGTTGCCGACACCGACTCGGCATCCTGCAGGTGCAGGTTGTCGTCTTCGTCATCTGCTACCAGCGTCAGTTGTGTACGCCAGGGACCGCGTGAACCGGGGCTCATATAAGCCTCGAGTTTGTCAATAAACTGAGCTGCTTCCACAGCATTTCCTGCCGGCACACGACCTATGCCTATGTCGAGATCATTTAATACCAGTCCGCCATTGATATCTTCATCATCTTCCAGAAACCCATAAAAATCGTCAGTAGCATACGAAGAAAGTATCTGCAGCGAAAAGTTGTTCTGATAGGCGGGCACGAGGTTGGTATTGGCGGTCAACCGATCCAGGTAATCATAACTGGCATCGCCCAGCAGCAACAGATACCGGAGCCGGTTGTCGGGCGACAGATCGTATTTATCAAAATACATTTTTACAAAATCACGGATAGCTACGGGGTCGGCACTGCCACTGGCAAACTCATTATAGACGGCCTCGGTACTTACCGGCAATGAACGCAGGCCGGTGTAGCGGCGGTGAAAGTCGGCCAGTCGCTGTGCCTGTGCCGCCAGCGAAGGATGATATATTATTATATGATCGGCCGGTGGCGCTGCATGCAGGTCCTGGTTGGCGATGCGGCCAAGGGCTTGCGGCTGCATGGCACGGCCAGGCTCAAAAGCCACAAATTCCCGAAGACGACCGCCCTCCTGTCTGAACTGCCAGTTGCTGCCAGTCAATGTACCCGGCAGGTTGACCGGTGCCTCCCTGTCTGTAATATCCCATACACGGGTGGCAGCAGTTGCCTGGCCTATTACAAACTCAGCCACAGTCGGAGTCAAGGCTTCCCAGCTGCGAAACAATAGCTGTCCGGTATTCCCCAGTATCAGCTGCTGCGGCCCCAGCCATTCCATCCAGTTAAGCCAGCCCTGGGCGTTGAAACTTCCCGGCACAAAGCGGTAATTGGCCTGGGTGGTGCTGGCAGCAGGGGTAAATGTATAATTACCAGCGCCTTCCCGGGCAAAAGCATCGTACTGGCTGGCTCCGGTCGGCAGTATGGTTAAGGCCGGCACCTGCTGACCGTTGATTCCAATTTCAAAGCGGCTGGCACTACCTACCGAGCGGGCGATACAGGCTGTACGCAGGGTCCACGATGAGCCGTTTACGGCCTGGGGAGTAGTGAGGTTAAAGCTGCGGCTGGTAAATTTTCCCGGCGCATCGGCAAATTCTTCACCATACCATTCTTTGCCACTGGCCAGGAAATTGAAGGTATCCAGCTCATAAAAATAGCGTGCCTGCGACCGGTCAATACTTACCCCGGCTGCTGGCAGAGCGGGCGCAGTGGTGATGCGGCGTCCGGAACCTCCTACTGTCACAAAATAGTAGGACTGTTTAGAATATAAATTGCGCTGATGATGAAATGTTTGATTAGCAGAATCTTTGATCCAGGCATGGGGCCCGGTTGCAAAAAAAAGGATATAATCTCCGGCATTCAGCACCCCGTCACCCCCATCTTCGATCCAGGTAGCAAGCTCCTGCAGGTCATCGGGCCGGCTGGCATTATTGGCTTCCGGCAGCATTTGCCCCCCATTTCCGAAAACCCGAACCGACCCGGAGGGTATGGAGCTGCCGCCGGCGCCCAGTGCCTGTAGCAACGGTATGTCTATTTTATAAATACCCGTTTCGGTCACCCCCAGTTTAAACCAGGCGCCTGTAGCCAGTACCGAATGGTCGCGATACTGGCGTTGCGCCAGGGCTGGCAGCAGTGCCAGTACCAGTAAGCAGGTCAGCCAGTTTCGGTGGTTAAGCAGCATAGCAAATCAACGATCGGTTTACCGGAGAATCACTTAGGAAAAAAGGTATTTATGCTAAAATGTAATTTTCTGAAAGTCACTATATTCGCGTTTACGGCAGTAAAATCTTTTATCCAGACAATAATAATACCTAAACGGCCGTTAAAATTATTCCAATTCATAGGTTTATGCAAAAAACAATGAGCGTGAAAAACTTATTAATCCTTTTATCCTGTGTGATGCTGCTCGCATCCTGTAAGAACGGGGGTCTGTTCAAGAAAAAGAACACCCAGTCCGATGTAACGGGATGGAATTACAATGACAAAAAAATGGGTGGCTTCCAGGTTGCCAAAGCCAAAGATCAGGAAACTGGTCCCGGCCTCGTGTTTGTTCAGGGTGGTACGTTCACCATGGGCCAGACAGATGAGGACGTTATGGGCGACTGGAACAATATCCCCCGTCGTGTTTCTGTTCCGTCTTTTTACATTGACCGTACAGAGGTAGCCAACGTTCACTATCGTGAGTACCTGTACTGGCTGCAACGTGTATTCGATCCTTCTGATCCCGTGAATGTGCCCATCATTGAAGGCGCATTGCCCGATACCCTGGTTTGGCGTAGCGAGCTTAGCTACAATGAGCCCATGGTAGAATACTATTTCCGTCACCCCGGCTTTAACTACTATCCTGTAGTTGGTGTTACCTGGAAACAGGCCAGCGATTTCTGTCTCTGGCGCAGTGACCGGGTAAATGAAGGCATCCTGATGAAAAAAGGATATATCAATGCACAGGGTCTGCAGGGCCAGCAGGGTAGCAATAACTTTACTACCAAATCATATCTGCTGGATCTGTATCAGACAGCTCCTGGCAAAACAGCTACTTCCAAAAAGAATCCGCTGAAAACAGCGCAGGGTCAGCCCCGTACAAAAGTTTCCTTCGAAGACGGTCTGCTGATGCCTGATTACCGCCTGCCTTCAGAAGCAGAATGGGAATATGCGGCTTATGGTCTGATCGATCAAAACCCCCGTCCCAGCAAAAAAGAAGGTAAACGTGGTGAAGAGCTGCAGTCAAATAAACAAATTTATCCCTGGTCAGTTAATGTGAACGGTCTGCGCGACACACGTCATGGCAGCTGGCAGGGTCAGTTCCTGGCCAACTTCAAACGCGGTTCAGGTGATAACGCTGGTGTGGCCGGTGGTTTGAACGACCGTGCTTTCTATACAGCTGAAGTAAAATCTTTTTATCCCAACGGTTTCGGTCTGTATAACATGGCCGGCAACGTGAGCGAATGGGTACAGGACGTATATCGCCCCATGTCGAGCCTCGACTTTGACGATCTTCCTGCTCCTATGCGTGGTAACAAATACACCAAGATCTATAAAGATCCCGCTACCGGTGAAGCACAGATCAATGACACTACCGGTCGTGTACGCATGGTGGATGTTACGGATGAAGAAAGCAAAAACCGCCGCAACTATCAGCGCGGTAATGTGATCAACTATCTTGATGGCGACTCTTCCTCACTGGTTGCTTACGGCTATGGTAAAACCACCCTCATCAGCGACAAATCGCGTGTATTTAAAGGTGGTAGCTGGAATGACCGTGCCTACTGGCTGAGCCCCGGCGCACGCCGCTTCCTCGAAGAAGATCAGTCACTCAGCACCCTCGGTTTCCGTTGCGCGATGGATCGCATGGGTAGCCCCGAAGGTAATGGTCGCAAAGTGGGTCAGCAATTCCCATCCAAACGTCAGAAAAGGTAAATACGAGTTCATAAACCTACAGTAAGCTACTGCCCCGCCCATAAAGCGGGGCAACGCTTTTTGAGGAATGTGTCAATGTGCTGATGTGCCAATGTGCTAATATGCTAATACTCCCTTTAAACTCCTTAAACCCTTTAAACTTTTAAACCTTTATACTTTTTCGCCCAGCTGCAGTACTACTATCATCGTCTGTTGCCACGCTCGGTTCAGGGTTCCGAACGCCGATCGGCAATAGAATTTGAAGCCCGCGATGCATCGCAGGACTACAATCTTCAAATCACTGGTGTCCGGGGAAAATAGATGTTACCAAAAAGGGGGTTGATAATCAGATTGGTACAGATGCTTTTGTGGGCTTTGGTAAATGTAAGCCCCCTTAAAACATTGTTGGTACTTCACAACAGCGAGAGACTTTTTAATCGCTATTTCCCTACTATATTCTCTTATTTTTTCTTGTGGTTCGCAAGGTGCCTTGTTTTTCTCCGATTGAATCTTTAAAGATTATACAGTAAGCAGAGACCGGAGAAAAACACAGCACCGGCGAACCACATCGGCCCGCCGGCCGTGGAGGC
>JAGODE010000303.1 GCA_017998385.1 Chitinophagaceae bacterium
GGAACCCAATGGCTATTTGCATATCGGTCATGCGGCCAGCATTGTACTCAATTTTGGCCTCACAAACAAGTATGGTGGATACACCAACCTTCGTTTTGATGATACCAATCCCGTAACTGAAGAAACGGAATATGTCGAAAGCATCAAAAATGATGTGAAATGGCTGGGCTTTGAGTGGAAAAACGAATTATACGCCTCGGACTATTTTGATACTCTTTACGAATATGCGCTGAAGCTGATCAGGCTCGGACTGGCCTACGTAGACGACAGTACTTCGGAAGAAATAGCGTCTATGAAGGGAACTCCCACAGAGCCCGGGCGCAACAGTGCATACCGCGACCGTACGATAGAAGAAAACCTGGATCTTTTTGAGCGAATGAGAAAGGGTGAATTTCCCGACGGCAGCCGCACCCTGCGTGCACGTATTGATATGGCTCATACCAATATGCTGATGCGCGACCCCATACTTTACCGGATCAAACACGCCCATCATCACCGTACCGGCGATAAATGGTGCATTTATCCCATGTATGATTTTGCGCATGGTCAAAGTGATTCTATCGAGCAGGTTACCCATTCGATCTGTACACTTGAGTTTGTACCCCATCGTGAGTTGTACGACTGGCTCATCGAAAAGCTGGAGATATACCCCTCTCATCAATATGAATTTGCCCGTCGCAATCTTACCTATACGGTAATGAGCAAACGGAAGCTGCTGCAACTGGTCAATGAAAAGCATGTAAGTGGCTGGGATGATCCGCGTATGCCCACCATCAGCGGCATGCGCCGCCGGGGATATACAGCTGCTGCCATCCGCGAATTTTGCGATCGGGCCGGCATTGCCCGGCGTGATAATATTGTGGATGTGGGATTGCTGGAGTTTTGTGTGCGGGAAGATCTCAATAAAAAAGCACTTCGCCGTATGGTAGTGTTCGATCCCCTCAAGGTGGTTATAACCAACTACGAAAAGGGAGAGGAGATGGTGTTGAGTGAAAATAATCCAGAAGACCCGAATGGTGGCGAACGTGAAGTGCCCTTCAGCAGCGAACTCTATATCGAGCGGGAAGATTTTATGGAAAATCCACCTAAAAAATATTTCCGCCTGGCTCCCGGTCAGATGGTGCGGTTAAAATCTGCCTATATCATCCGCTGCGATGAAGTGATCCGCGACACTGCAGGAAATATCACCGAGTTGCATTGCTCTTATATCCCCGAAAGTAAAAGTGGCAGCGATACATCCGGTATAAATGTGAAAGGCACGCTCCATTGGGTAAGTGTAAAACATGCCATCACAGCCGAACTCCGGTTGTATGACCGTCTCTTTAAAGCCGAAGACCCTTCGTCTGAAGAAGGCGATTTTAAAGAATATATCAACCCCGATTCATTACAGGTACTCAAATCTGTTTTTGCAGAACCTGCATTGAAAACAGCTAAGTTTGAGGATGCTTACCAGTTTATCCGCAAGGGCTATTTCGTCCTGGATAAAGACAGCAGCACCAGCGGTATGGTTTTCAACAGGACCGTTGGCCTGAAAGATGGCTGGAAACCGCAAAAAGGGTGATTGGAGTGGTGGGTTTTAAGTGGTAAGTTATATGTAGGTTAAAGGGTAAAGGTAAAAGGAGTATTGAAGAGTAGCCAATTTGGTGGCCAACATCTTCCTTTCGCCTTTTACCTTTTACTATCAGCCTCAATCACATCCACGTGGCAGAAAACCTGTTGAATTCTTCCCGCAGTTCCTTTATTACATTTTCAAGCGTAGCGTAGTTTGCGATCAGTGATTGATCTTCGGCTACCAGCTGCTGACTGACGTGACCGGCATGGTCAGCCGACTCTTTTGCCAGTTGCTGGTAGTGCTGGTTAAAATCATGACGAAACTGGTCAATATTTGTACGTTGTATGAGAAACTGTGATTCAAAATGATCCAGTTGTTTCCTCACTTCTTCGCCTGTATTTTTCGCGCCAATTTCATCAAGCCGTTCGCGGAGACGCTGCAATTCTTCTTTATAAAAGTCCAGTCCTTGCAGTATTTCGCTGTGATGCTGGCCTGCTTTTGAAACATTTGTGTAAGTCATGTTGGTTTATTTTTGATAAAGTTACCTGGGTTTAGGCTTACTGTGTCTGATGATAGTCAGGAAGAAAGGTGATTTATGTCCGATCAGAGGGTAGTGGACAGTTGACAGTGAACAGTTTTTCCCTTTAAACTTTTAAACCTTTATACCTTTGATCAGACCGATTACTGGCCTGCTACTTTATTGAACCGGTACGAATCCTGCTCCACAAAGTCATTGACTTTTACTTCTACTCCTTTCACCTCCTGACCCGTTGTCTGAAACTGGATGATGTGAATGCCGTATTCGATATTGTCGTATTGCAGCAGCCAGTTATTATTGTCCATAAAGTCGATATAGGCGGTCAGATTTTTATGGCCATTGAAGCGCACAGCCAGTCTTTCATCTTTGATGATGATATTGAGTGTGCCGTATAATTCATTTTCATAAGTTCCTGTATAGCTCGATAGAGGTAGTGGCGGTTTATTGCCTTTTACCCGTTGTTTCCATACATTGATCCCATCGAGCAGGGTCTTCTGTGCATATTTGAAGCCCTGGAGAAATTGCTGACTGCGGTTTACATACGATACCTGAAGGTAGGCATCCAGTATCTGGTAACGCAGGGCTTCAAAGAAATTCTGGTTATCGTTGTTGGTCAGGATTGCAATCCCCAGGTTTTCTTCGGGCACAAAACATACATTGCTCACCATGCCGGCGGCACCACCGGTATGCCAGTAAATCTGCCGGCCATTATAATCTGCGGCAAACAGGCCCAGGCCATAACCCCTGAAATGCATGGGATAGACGCTTGATTTGCGGCTTCCAGTGCTGATATTCACATCACGCGTACGTTGCAAAACAGCAAAAGGCATGATGCGACGGCCATTATAGCAGCCGCTGTCCAGCTGAAAACGCAGCCAGTGCGAAAGGTCGTTTACATTGCTGATGATGCTGGCAGCGGGTCCCAGGTTGTCCCACTGATCGTATGGTACACGGCGTAATGAACCGGTATAACTGGTGGTATAGGGAACAGCTACATTTTCTTTTGTTTCCATACCTGCAGAGATGGCGGTTGAACGTGTCATCTCAAGCGGTGTGAGCAGGCTGTCCTGGATATATTTTTCCCAGGACTGACCGGTTACTTTAGGAATAACCTCGCCGGCTACGAGAAAACAGCTGTTGCAGTAGCCATAGTCCTGTCTGAATTGGCCCACAGGTTTAAGCAGGCGCATCTTATTCATTATTTCGGTACGGGTAAGTGCGCTGTTCCAGAAAGTGAAATCGCCCTGGAAGGTTTTGGTACCGATGCGGTGTGAGAGCATGTCGCGTATGGTGACGAGCTCGGTACTCGTATTTTCGTAGAGGCGGTATTCGGGGAAATAACGCGTTATCTTATCGTTGAGCGAAAGTTTTCGTTGTACCTCCAGTTGTGCCAGAGCCGTGCCGGTAAACAGTTTACTGTTGCTGGCGATCATAAACAGCGTGTTTTCGTCAACCGGCGATGTGCCCTTTATGTCTTTTACACCATAGCCTTTCTGTACCACTACCTGTCCGTCTTTAATGATCACAATGGCCAGCCCGGGAATATCCCAGTCGGCAAGCCCCTTGCGTATATAATTATCCAGGCTATCTCTTATAAAAGAAGGAGGTTGCGCATGAAGCAACTGCGAAGATATGAGGATGATCAGGAGGCAGCGAAGCAGATGTGTATATTTCATGGCTTGCATATTGGTAAAGCAAAATGAAAATAATCAATTATCCCATCCAATCCCAGACTACGAGCGACCATTCATCCAAATCATCGCGGTGAACGCTCAGTTCCGTGAAGCCAACCCGGCGATGGGCCTGCAGGCTGCGTGTATTGCTGGTAGATATCTCTGTGAGCAGCAGCTGATAAGTAGGGGCAAAGATCTGCCGGTGGTGCTGGTATAGCTGGTCAAAGAGCCCCTGGCCGCGGTATGCCTCATCCACACAAATCTGCCCCATGGTATAGTAGAGATAGGAAGAAAGCGGGCGGCTTTTATAGTCGAGTGTGTCGATGAGTTCAAACATAGGTTCCAGCCCCGGCATCAGGTGGCGGCAGGCGGGCATTTCGGTAAGGGCATAAGCCACTACGGTATCCTGATCGCGGATTACAATAGAGGGGGCCATAGAATGCATGGCATGTAATATTTCCAGGCTATGGCTAAGGGTCAGGAATCCCTGGCTTTTACGCTCATCTGCAGACAACTGTTCTTTCAGGTTTTTTTGCTGCAGAAGGAGAATCTGTTCCAGGTCGCTGATGTTGCGCACAATATCGGGTATCAGCATACGATATGAGGTTTGTGTGAGACAATGTTGTGTGATCAGCGGTGTTCGCCAAATACTTCGCGGAGTGTATCGGCAATTTCGCCCAGCGTGCATTTGTTTTCCACGGCTTCCAGTACTGCCGGCATAATGTTTTCATCGCTACTCGCCTTGTCGTTGAGCTCCTGCAGGCATTGATCTACTTTGGCATGATTGCGGTTTTGCCGCAAGTGCTGCAGCTTTTCGGTCTGTACGGTTCTTATGTGGTCATCTACTTTGAGGATGGGGATAGACGGCTCTTCTGAAACTGTAAATTTATTGACGCCTACAATGATCTTGTCATTAGTCTCTATCTGCCGCTGGTAGGTATATGCACTGCGGGCAATCTCTTCCTGGATAAATCCTTTTTCAATAGCAGTAACACTGCCCCCCATATCGCTAATGCGTTGCATCAGCTCACGGGCTGCTGTTTCTACCTGGCTGGTAAGACTCTCGACATAGTAGGAGCCGGCCAGGGGATCAACAGTGTCTGGTGCGCCGCTCTCGAAAGCTACGATCTGCTGTGTGCGCAATGCGATCCGTGCAGCTTCTTCTGTAGGCAGACTCAATGCTTCATCGTATCCGTTGGTGTGCAGCGATTGGGTACCACCCAGCACAGCTGCCAGCGTTTGTACAGTTACGCGGGCAATATTATTAAGCGGTTGTTGTGCAGTGAGGGTGCTTCCGCCGGTTTGCGTATGAAAACGCAGCATCATAGCCTTGGGATCTGTGGCGCCCAGGTCTTTCATGATTTCGGCCCATAACTTACGGGCTGCTCTGAATTTGGCGACTTCTTCAAAGAGATTGTTATGTGCGTTAAAGAAAAATGAAAGCCTTTTTCCGAATACATTTATATCAAGTCCTTTTTGCAGGGCAGCTTCTACAT
>JAGODE010000049.1 GCA_017998385.1 Chitinophagaceae bacterium
GAACTCACCCTGCCTGCAACGGGACTAAAGATAGATATCCCTATCATCCGGTTTGTGCTGGACACAAAGAAAGGCCGGTTTGGCAGGGGACTTATTCCAGACTATGAAGTACAGCCTGCTTTTAACGAATTCATCAAAGGTTACGATGCAGAACTGGAGTTTGCCAAAAAACTAATTGCTGCGCCTGCCGGTCATTGAGCATTACGATCGTAATTTTTTCAATTGCTCTTTTGCATTGCTGTTTTGCGGATTCAGTTCAAGTGATTTTTCATAATAACGTATGGCCAGTTCCCTGTCACCATTTTCCATATAGGCTTCGGCCAGACTATCCCATACGTTGGCCGAGTTGGGATAATCTTTTGTATTCTGGAGAAATAACAGGATAGCATCTGTATTTTTCTTTTCACGCAGCAAATTATACCCCATGCTGTTAAGCATCTCTTCGCTAATCGGACTTACCCTCTCCCGGTTATAGATCTCCAGGGCTGTTGCCACACCGCGCTGCTGAATATTCTCATATAAGCGAACGGCTACGGGATCAAATTTGCCATAGGCAACAAATTTTAAAATATCATGCTCCCCTTTACCAAAAGCAATGGCCACGAGGTCAGGAGCAACCGACAACCCATTGGCACTATTGGTAAAATACACCAGGGCATTCCCGGTTTTGGTATCGGCCATAAAAAACGCTTTGGCATCGCCCTGATCTCCCCAGTGCCAGGCATATTTTTTCTTCTTATTCAGTTCAAGACCCACTCCCAGGCCCCAGGCAAGCGTGGGCTGACTTTTATCGACTCTAATCTGTTCACGAAGCATATCCTGATGCGTTTCTGTCTTTAATCCCTTTCCGGTAAGCACTGCTGAAAGAAAAACAGCATAGTCGCGTGCAGTGGTGCGAAGGCTGGCTGCTGCATTAGCATCGGGATAATCTGCCAGTCCCGTAGCCCTGCCTGTCCAGTCATGCCTCCAGGCATACTTCGCTTTAAGTACAGACAGAAATATCATACTGCTGTGTTTCATAGCCAGCGGAGCAAATACTGTTTTAGCAATAACTTCCGGATAGGACATGCCCGTTATTTTTTCCAATACCCGAGCCAGGTATACAAAGCCTTCTCCCGAATAACTAAACCGCTCACCGGGGGTAAAAAGTATGGGCAGTATCGTATCCGAATTATTACGCCAGTTGGGAAAACCGGCCGAATGCGATAAAACCATACGTGCAGTAATCTGGTTAATTCGCTGATCACTCCCGGCATCATAATTATTTCCGAGATATGAATTTAATGGCTTATCGAGATCGAGCGAGCCAATTTCCACGAGTTTTAACGCTGCATATGCGGTAACAGCCTTACTGAGTGATGCGGCTTCAAAAAGCGTGGAATCGGTGACAGGGTTGTTTTGTCCTGCATGTGCTGTTCCATAATTTCCGATCCAGGCTATTGTTCCCTTGCTGATCCAGGCCACACTCATTCCCGGGATACGATCGCGCTCCATCAGTTGCGGAATCACCTGCTTAAATTGCTCCGGCACTGGTTGCCTGTGCTGTGCCTGTAAGACTGATACAGCACTGAGGGCGACCATGACCAACAAAGAGCTTTTTTTCATACCGTTGCTTTTATTATAATACAGCTAAAATAAATCTTCGGCCGGAACCGGATCTGACTTTAACGAATTAATACTACACTCATTGGCCATTGACGGTTTACTTATACATCCGGCTGACTTTAACCGATCTTTTACCTCCAGGTTTTTCTTCTCCTAGTTGCCGGTCTTAAATTTAACTACGTAACTACGAATCGGATAACCTTCGCTGCTGCGGAAAGAAAGACCGGTAAGCACCATTTCATACTCGGTATTGGGTTTCAGGTCCAGCTCAAGCCGGATGGCTTTATTATCTTCCGTATACCCAATCACCGACTTTAACGGAAAAGCCTGCCTGCCCAGCGATCCGTAATTAATGGAGTATCCTCTGCCACGCATAACCCGGTCAAAGTGAACAACCAGTTCCTTTACAGACGGATCTACCTGCTGTGCACCATTAGCAAAGGGCTCAATAGCAGCTATCCGTGGCAGATTGGATTCGTACTCTTTTTTTGTCTGTGATATCTTCTGTGATGCTGTATGGAAAAATTCAATAATTGCCGGATAAAAAACATCGACGGTGGCGTACCTGTCCCGGTTGTTTTCGTATTCCCCCAGCAACGCTACGAGGTCTCTCATCCATAAAAAACCGCGATTCTGTTGAATAATAATTTCTTCTTCGGCAATGGATTTATCGGCCGGATTGTTCTTCATCAGGTAGCGTACCACTGAAGCCCTTACCAGCGATTCATTCAATACCGTATGCCAGTTACGGTACGCCTGCCCTTCCATTTCGGCACGCATCGTATCCAGAAGGGTCTGCATGCTTTTCTGCAGTTCGGAATTGTTTTCATACTTCGTCAGCAATGGATTTATGAAGGAGTGGTTAAACTCATGGATAACGGTAGGCAGATAGCTCTGTTCTTTAAATACCGGCTCGCCTTCTTTATCGAAACTCCAGCTACCCATAATGGCATATACCTGGTGTGTTTTGTTCTTCAACTCAACCGACGGGCCATAATTGCCACCACCATTTCCACAGCCCACTACTATCGTAAACTGATCTTTGGGTGCAATGCCATAATACTGCTGGTACCAGGATTGGTTGAACCTTGCCAGCACTTGCCCAAATGCATTAATTACTTTCGCATAATAGGGTTGCTGCTGGCTGAAAAAAGCCTCGGCTTTGGCAGTCTTGTAAAACTTGTTCAGTAGCCGCACATATTCACGCACCGCTGCGGGAGTCCATCGTTTATCTATATCTTTCTGCCAGTTGGGCTGCAGGGAAAACTTCTGCCCCTTTTGTTGCAGGTTCACTGCAAAAGACATGACCGCATCGAAGCCGATGCCCAGTTGCTCCCGAACGGTGAGCGCATAGCGAATGAGCGTATCTGTTTTGTATGGGTCAAAATGAGTGTGTATGGCCGCCACATATTTTTCTGCATCCTTAGAACTATACTCTTCATAACCGGCCAGCCGGGAAACCAGGCTAAGCATTTCTATCCGTTTATCGACCGAGGGTTTGAGCCCCTGAGCATGAGTCAGCAGTGCCAGGCCTGCCAGCAAAACCGTTAAGTAATTTTTTTTCATGACTATGACTTTTACAATACCTCCAAAGATATTGTCTATCAATGTCCGGTTATCCAAATATGGATGAGCGGAAAGCCGGAACAGATGAGGCGTCGAATCAGCTAAACCGCCCGCCTGCACTTTTCTTTCCCGGCCGAATTCTGCTAAAGGCAAGTGATCCAATAGCCAGACCTCCGGTCCGGTTTTCCACAGTCGCTGACTTACTTTTGTTAAAATAAACCTGATTTACAAAAGCGGGCAACAATTGCACCAACTAAAGAACGAGCGTACAACTCCTCACCCCAACCGCTCTGCAGTAAAGGATTTTGCCGGTATGGCGATTGACGATTGGCGATGTATGTTTATTTGCCAATTTTTCATTTCCAAAACGACTCCTTTTTCTTATCTGCCATGCTATAGAAAATGAGACAGACAATCATACCTTTGCCATGCCCTGTGCAGCGCCGCCTTCAAACCCACAGGCTGATCGCTTTACCCTGGCAATACACAGGGGCTGGATGAAGCCGAAACTTATCTGTTTACATTAACCAATAATCATGATAGCAACTAAAAACGCAAAAGCATTTGGCACGCATGCCGCCGAAAAACCACTGGAAGCGCTCAGCATAGAACGCAGAGGACTTTCGCCTCACGATGTGGAAATTGAAATTCTTTTCTGTGGTGTATGCCACTCCGATCTGCACCAGGCTCGTAATGAATGGCACAACACTGTGTATCCCTGCGTACCCGGGCATGAGATTGTGGGCCGTATTGCTGCAGTCGGTAATCATGTGAGCAAGTTCAAAGCCGGCGATCTTGCTGCCATTGGCTGCATGGTAGACTCCTGCCGTGAATGCGATCACTGTAAAGAAGGACTGGAGCAGTACTGCGATAAGGGGCCTGTTTTTACCTACAACAGTCCTGAAAAACAAACCGGTAAACAAACCTATGGTGGTTATTCAGAAAGCATTGTTGCCGACGAAAATTATGTACTGCGCGTGCCCGCCAACCTTGACCTGGCTGCCACGGCTCCCCTTCTCTGTGCCGGCATCACTACTTATTCACCTTTGAAACACTGGAAAGCGGGTCCGGGTAAAAAAGTAGGTATTGTGGGCATCGGCGGGCTTGGGCATATGGGTATCAAACTGGCCAAAGCCATGGGAGCAGAAGTAATCGTTTTCACTACTTCAGCTTCGAAAAAAGCGGATGCCAAACGGCTGGGAGCAGACGAGGTAGTGATCTCTACTGATCCGGAACAAATGCGCCGCTATGCTAAAAAACTTGATTTCGTACTGGATGCCGTATCGGCCGTTCATGATATCAATGCCTATCTCGGCTTATTAAAACTGGATGGCACGCTGGCGCTGGTAGGTCTGCCGGAATATCCGCTCTCCATCATGCCATTTAATGTGGTAATGCCGCGGCGCAACTTTACCGGTTCTGCCATCGGCGGTATTGCCGAAACCCAGGAAATGCTTGACTTCTGTGCCACACACAATATTACGGCCGACATCGAACTGATCAATATCCAGCAGATCAATGAAGCCTACGAACGTATGCTGAAGGGCGATGTACGTTATCGCTTTGTCATCGATATGGCGTCGATAAAAGGTTAAAGGGATAAGGGTAGAAGGTATAGGGCTTCATGCCCCCCCCTTCTACCTTCTGCCTTTCACCTTCTACGATAAAAGGTTAAGGGAATAAGGTAGAAGGCAAAGGGCTTTCACATCCCTTTTCTACCTTCTGCCTTTCTCCTTCTACCTTTCTCCTTCTGCCTTCTGCCTTTCTCTTCCGACTTTTATTCTTCCGGAACCTAACAGCAGCAGGCAAAACAGTATAGCACTTACTTCCAGTATTTCTACCGAACCCTCCCAGCCATACCCTTCTGCCAGGTTGGCGATCAGCGCCACCAGCATGACCAACAGCATCGCTGCGGCAACCGGTCTTACAGCTATACCCAGTATCAGGCAAATGCCGCCACCCACCTCGATCAGCATGGCCATAAATCCCCAGAAGACCGGAAAAAAACCAATCCCAAAATGACGCATTACCTTTCCCAGGTTTTCCCATCCTTCCACTCCACCTGTAAGTTTAAGCCATCCGTGCATAAATGCCATCGTAGCACCAGGCACTACCCGCAATATCAGCAAAGCAATATCCATTTTTCGGTGTCCCATATCTTTTATTTATAGTTGGGGATATGAAATCCTAAATTGATCGCCAGCACACCCTTCCACTCGGCGTTATTATCTTTATTTAAATGAATGATCATATCTCCTCCTCTTTTCTCTGCTTTTTGTCGTAATGCTGGAGTAACCAACGGATCATCATCAAACCATACTTCATCAATATAATAAAGCGTCTTGCCCGGCTCCTTAACCAGGATATGCAGATGTGCAGGTATATTTTCGCCGGGATAGGGAGCGGGACGTATGGTGTTAATCTGGAAATGACCGTTGGCATCAGTCTTCAACCAGCCACGCAGGTGTCCATGCCTGCGACCATGCCGCTGACCGGGTGCGGGTGAATAATAACCCCGCGCATCAGTATGCCAGATGTAGAGAAGAATATCGCGTGCTGCCGTAACTCCATCGGGCTTATATATACTGCCCGTTATTAATAACCGATCACCCGCCTCATTCTTACCCGATATATTCGCCGAAGAGGTAATATTTTGTAGCGGGGGCATACCTTCATACATTGCTTCGCAGCCATCACAATAATCGCCCACCACTTCATCGCCGGCCGGATCTGCCAGTAAAGCATCGGATTGCACACTGGTAGAACCTGGGCTACAGCACGCTGCAGGAAACAAGAGGGGCATGGCAAGCAGGCCAGGCAATATGCGGATAAATGCATTTCTCTTCATATTTACTATTTATCCAAAAATGCCGGATCATAGCAGGAAGCAGAAAATATTTACACCACCTGCCCTTTATGCTTGACAAGCCGGAGATATAAACTCCATTGCGTCTTTCCCGAAGCAGGTGAGCAGTTTGCAAAAGGGCCCACCGTTGCCTCGGGTATAACATCACTTATTTACCGTCATTATTAACATCATCGTTAGAAATGCCGCGTTTGTTCTTTTTAATGCCCGCAGCTAACCGTCCAAACTTATAGCTCAGGCTGAAATTGAAGTTGCGGTAAATAATATTCTCTGCATTGGACTGATAAAAATCGGGGGTCGATGAATACTGTTTAAACGAATAATTTTTCATTCCAAAATTGCCGACAATGAGGTTTAGCGACAACCGTTTATCAAACCACATTTTACCGGCACTCACTGAGTAGTAATAGTAATCATCCGAACTCCCCTGGAGCGTAATGTAACGTCTGTTGAATCCTATATTGGTGCCCAACGTCCATTCCTTGCCGGGCCGGTAAGAGAGGCTGGCAAAACTATTGGTACGTATCCCTTCATTGCTGAAAAACCGGCCATTATAGGGTCCTTTCACCCATACATAGAACGCACCTGTATTGAAATTGACAGAAAACTTACCCATCGGGTAATTGCCGGTAATATTAAGGCGGAGAACAGAATTTGTTCCGATATTATCATAAGTGGTCTGCGTAAGGGTATCAGACAGAATACGTACCACGTTTGTAATCGTACCTCCGGAATACAGGTAGCTGGCCCGCAGGTTCAGCGTTCCTTTGCCGGTTTTGGTGTATCCCAGTTCGCCCTGGTAGCTTTGTACTGCTTTCAGATCGGGATTGCCGGAGGAGATCAGTTGCGGATTGGACTTGTCTACAAAAGGATTGAGGAGCCAGATACCCGGTCGTTCTATACGGCTGCTGAAACCGGCTGTGAGCGTTTGATTGCCGGGCAGTGAGCGCATCAGGGATAATGCGGGTGTAAAATTGGTATACTGCCTGTTTATACCTGTGCCCGTTGTTTTAAAATCTGCATCGACCAGGGTATGCTCCAGCCGCACGCCCATCCTTACCGTTACTGCATTTATTCTCCAGTTCCAGGAGTTATAAAAAGCCAGCACGTTTTGCTGATAGCTGAAATCGTTGGCGCGTTCAGGATCTTCCACAGCCCCCTGCGGCTCCTGGTTATATACAGATGCGCGGCTTGTATTACTACGTAGTATAACTTTTATACCTGTTTCCATACTGGCTGCCCCAAACGGATGCATATAATCCAGCTGAAGGGTGTTTTCTTTTGCAGCGGAACGGTTATACTGGTCGTTGTCAGGATTATTGTAATTTGTTTTATCTGTAACACGGCTTAATACGGTGTAATCATTCACAAAAACATTGTACCTGTACGAAAGCGTCAGCAATTGCTGTGTGTGTTTACGGAATCCGCGCTGGTAGTTAAACCCAATGTCGCCTGACCGCCAGGGCGTCCGTTGATTATTGGTAATTGTATACAACTGCTGTTCTGCGTTCGGCTCATCATTACCAAAGACAGAATTAAGCGTTGCTATTCTCCGTGAAATACCTGATCCGATATAACCGGAAATTGTAAACAGGTTTAAACTGTCTGCTTCGAAACTGAGTTCAGCATTACTAAAGAATGAACGGCCCCATTGTTTAATCGAGTTTTCCTGCTCAAATACCGATGCCGGGTCGTAGGTTTGGCGGTAATTGCTGGAATGTACATTGGTTTTGATCCGGTAGGTACGACTGACCGATGCACTCGCTCCCCATTTGTTTTGCCGGAAAGTGCCCGCACCTGTAAGCCCTGGACCAAATGGAATACTGTTGCGACCGGTAATGGTCGCATTGTAGCCATTATCTGTTCGTTTACTTAAAACAATATTAATAATACCAGCCAGACCTTCGCTATCATACCTGGCGGGCGGTGTAGTGATCACTTCTATCTTTTGCACAGCCGACGCCGGCATGGCACGCAAAGCCTCTTTTGGGCTATTGGCCAGCAGTGAAGATGGTTTGCCGTTAATAAAAATACGATAACTGCCACTCCCCTGCAGCTGAATGTTATCGTCGCCGTCAACCGATAGCAGGGGAACCTTCCGCAACAATTCCATTACGGTCTGTGCCTTGCTATCAGGATCTGCCTGTACATCATAACTAAGGCGGTCTATTTCCTGTTTTATCAGTGGACGCTTAACCGTTACAACGACTTCACTGAGATTATTTATTGCCGGCTGCAGCCAGATTCGTCCAATATCAATTGTACTATTACCTGTAAATAAACTGTCTGGTAAAAAAACAGTCTTGTCGGCATACCCTATCAATGAGATTGCGAGCAGATGACTACCGGCCGGCACCTGCAGTAACTGAAAGCGGCCATCCGTTGCACTCAGGGTTGCTGCCACCTGTTTACGATTTACATTACTTTTCATTTCGAGGCTCACCATTCCCAACGGCTGTTGGGTGCTGGAATCTCCAATATACCCATTAACAGTATAGGTAACAGGCTGGCGGGCCTGCACAATCAATGAAAAAAGGATGGCGGTAATAAGGAAAATCTTTCTCATATACAATAATGTATCACTCCGGTCAGTCATGACAACTGACCCGGAAACCTGAATAAACCTGTTAACATTCAGAAATAATAGCTGTATGCCTGCTCTGTCTGTCAGATAACAGACCGTGAATTACATGGCTATTGATAAAGTCGCAGGACACAATGAAATGTTGCATGAGAAAGGTGAAGAAATAAGTTAAAGGAGAAAAACATATCAATAGCACTGTAGGAATGCGCTGCTGCAAAAAATTGTCTTTCCCCTTTCGTGGCAGGGCTTCCCTGATAAGTCATAATCCCAGAATGTGGGTTGCTCTTTGCCTGATCCGTTCTATCAGTTCTTCACCTGTAAGTGGGGTAAATATTTTATACTTATTTTCAAATGGAGCAGCTCTGATATCTTTCTTTACTAATTCAAATAAGGCACCCCCATCTGTTATCTCTTCGTCGATTAGATTTATCTTACAAAATCCATGCAGGTACGCCTGATACAAATGTATTAATGCTTGTTTCCATTCGCCTTTCCTGGACAAATGACAGGCCGAGTAGAAATGTACATCTACAAATTCATCAGCACGCCTGGAAAAGTATTCGTTTGGCCTCCGCGAAACAGCTGCAAGGCGGCTATAGCGACCGGTAAGCCAGGAAAGTAGTCCCTTCAAAGTAGCGTCTTCCTGATTGAATGGAAGAGTATCTATTTTTAGTTTTACAACCCGTATACTTTTTTGATCAAATCCCTTTTCTTCGCGGACCAGCAAGTTCGCTTTGCCTGTTGGTTTTCCTTTCTCACTGAATTCTGCTGAAGCGCCGAAACAATGGTGCATGTCGCCCGCACTTTCCGGTGCTATTACATTGAATAAATAATGACTGTAAGGAGCGCCGTACTGATCGGTAATAGTGATAGAAAGGCAAAACGAATTTCTACAATGAGCTTTACCTCCAAAAATACTGGCAGGATTATCCACGTTGACTTTTATTTCCACAGAGCCATTCGCTTTAATCCGGATAGGGAATTTCCATAACCCATCCAGGTCGCTGGCAAGGCTGTAAATAAAATAGTCTCCTGCATAAGGGAAAACATCACTCGCGTCTTTTGCAGGCTGCAGATCATCCTCATCCTGCACCAGTAACTGCCTTACAAAATTCTGTCCGTGTTCTTTTTTCAAAAATAGCCGCCACAGATCAGTATCCATAGGCGACCGGTCAAATAACGGCTCACGTTTAATAATTGACTTATGTTTGTGATATTCGTCCGGGTTGTCGTCGATTTTAGTAAGCCGGATAGGGCCGGCCAGAATGTCGGTCGACTTAAATTCAATCCCCGCATATACTCCATACAAAATGGTTTCTTTATTGTTCTGATCCGGAAAAAAGTTACGTTGAATGTACATGGTAAACCGATTCACCCGCGAATTCAAATCAAAATCGAAATAGCCTACGAGGTTATCATTGAAACTACTGACAATCCTGATGCGGCCGTTGTAGGGTCTTGGGTTACTGTTAAGGTCCGGAACATGCATCCTGACATGAGTGGAAGAAAACACCTGTATCAACATTGTTTCCATAACAGGCCGGAGCCGGCGCTCTCCTATTATTTCTCCTTTGTATATTCCCGTGTACGTAGATTTTAGTGCTTCTACCTCGTGCAGACCGGGTAAATCTTTCCATGACCGCGGAAACAGACGGGGAACAGACAGCCTGGTTCTGAAAAGAAAATGGTAGGCCCAGTCAGGATGGGAGGAGCGCAGCTCTTTCACGGCATTCTGCACGTCACTATATTGAGCTTTGCGTTGAAGCAAAAGAAAACCAGCTACTGGAAACGGTGCGCCATCGAGCACATCAAACGAAGAGTAGGTTCCCAATATAAGTTCTTCAGTAAAACGAAGTCTCTTATCCGAAGACCGCACAAGCAAGGCAAGCTGCGATTTTCTTCGTGGTTCGTTTCCTTTGGCAGTAAGGGTAAGGAAAAGTATCTCTCCAGATATTGTAATGTCTTCTTTAGCAGCAAACAATTCCAGCTTTACATCTACGGATTCCGAAACCGTATGTATAGTGCGGGGAGAACCAAAAAACTGCAGCCGGGCCCATTGTATATCGTCCTCGCCCTGTATGGAAAGAGACAGGCAACTGGCATTTATTCCAGAAAACCCATTATTATTTACATTATCCTGCTTCCAGTAATAACAAAGATAATTCAATGTAAAATCACGTTTCTTAAGACCACCCCGCTGGTCAATGTCCAGTTGAAAATGCTCGCAGAACGCAATAATAAACTCAATGATGTACATTCTTTCAAACTCCTGGTCGAGTTTGTCAACAGTCCTGTCTATGGTGGGGCGGGAAAATTTCCTGACATTATTGTCATTGGGGAGCGGTTTAATGGCAGCAATTTCCTGGTCCCATTTACCTGCACACTCTTTTCTCACATAGGTCTGTGCTTCTTTTTTAAATTCCAGAAAAAGAGTTTTTAGCTCAGCAGGAGTTAGCCCCCGCAATTCGGCGCGGTTCATAGACAAGGTTTATTAATGAGAAGACAGCCAGTATTTAATCACACTAAATTTAATTGAAGATCTTTTGCGGAATTCTTTTTGAGCCATTTTATTTGCTCATGAACAGCCGAACTTGCTCAATTAGTCAATTTTACTTCATTTTTGAGCGAACCCCTCTATAACACGCTTTTAATTAGCTCATTACGCTCATACTATATTTGGAACGTGTACTTTATACGCATTAACTTTAAGTATAGTAATTACTACCCTGCTTAATCCGCTCCCCACAACTATTATTGATTGAATTTCAAACCTTTAAAATGAAACATTTTCAAAAAACAGACACTATGTACATCCGAGACATCTTCGCCCTGAAAAGCGGCAAACGACATTGCAAAAACAGTCTATGCCTATCTGGCGAACACCCCCAACCGATCTGTAAAACCACATTTGCTGAATTCCAAAACAAAATGCTATGGATTCCACCCAATGCCCTGTATGCAGCAAGCCCATAGAGGCCGGTAATCCAGTATGTACCCATTGCGGCACAAACTGGACACGACGCAATCTTCTGGACAGAATCGTGAAGGAGATCATTCACTACTTCACCCATCTTGGCCCGCAATACTGGCACACCGTTTATGAGTGGGTCAACAATCCAGGAGCTGCACTGAAAGAACTTACAACAAAGGGATATGACAGATTTCATAAACCTGTTTCCTTCCTGCTTATCTCTGTTGTTTTTTTCCAGCTATTTGGCCAGTACATATTAATCCCGCAGGATTGGGATATCGGCGTAGCTTATAAAGTATCTAAATCCATCCTGTTGCTTTCGCTTGTTGCGCTAACCCTCATTTGCTGGTTTGTATTATTCAATCCGCAACTGGATTATCTTCTGGCATTCATTGCCTGCTGCTACATTTTTGGCAGTGTTCTCACCCTTGTTCCCTTTTTGTCGATTATACCCATCACGTTCTATTCATATCTGTCACCACTGCCACGCCATTGCCGTTACGTATGTGCTGATCTGCTGACACTAATACTGACCGTATCCATGCTGCTGAAAATGGCTAATAGCCTACAGTTTTCCAGAACAAGAAAAGCCATTTGCGCTGTTACTTTCAGCCTTCTCTACACTCTCCTTATTATAGAGGGGGTGAAACTGAACAGAAATGACACCAATGACGCTTCCTCCAAAATGGCCGGCCCTAAGAAAGAAATAAACACTAATCCTCTATCCACTCCTGCTATCAACGTCCGAACGTCCGGATATACAGGAGGCTCGCAATAAGGTTTCGCTCTGTAAAAACAGTTCAGGCAGAGAAGGGAGGGCTTCAGTTAAACCCATCTTTACCTTCGCCGCCTGAACTTTTGTTCTTTTTGAATATTTACCAATAAAGCTCTACCTTTTAAAAAATCATCATGGGCATGCTTGACCGTTTACTGGGAAAACATAAACAGGAAAACGCACTCACACATCCTGTGAGTAAAGAAGAGTTTTCGGAACTCATCAGGCAGACCATTGCCTGGTACCAGGAGTTAGCCTGCCCCTGCGCATTTCCCCGCTTTATTCAATATACCAGTATTGATTGTGTGGATTGGGGGAAATCATTTTCGATGTATGAAACAGAAATGATCATCGCACATGCACTTGCCTGTTATATTAAGGGAAATGAACAGGGAGAAGGCGCTATTTACAGTTGCAAAAAATGCAGCTCTGCTTTTCAGTTTGGCTGGTCAGACTTCAGCATTCATGTAAGCAGGAGTTATTTCAAACCTTTGCAGCTGAACGCTACACAGGTTGGAGCGGATGCTCAAACACCTATACCTTATTACGGTGGATTTGCAGGCCACTCCCTTCCCGATCAGCAGCTTTTCCACCGTGTGGATGCCCCTGCATTTATCGCCTATATAAGGGCGCTCAAATCATAACCCGGGTATACTGAGAAAAAAACAGCTCGCCTATCCGCCTCTACAACCGTCCATCACACCCGTCCCCCAAAAAGGTGATCTGAACAAATAGCGAAAGCCCTTAAAATCCCGCAAAAAAGGGAGAGAATACCTGCCTTTTCAGCCGTTTATTTGTAAAGGTGAATAGTACAAGCTCATGTCCTGTTTTGCCTGCCACCAATCTGTATCCGGATAACGGAGAAAATAATTTCTGACGGATGATTAACCCCCACTGCTGAATTATGAAAGACAATCTGATTATGAATGCCGACATGGCTCATCGCTTTGGCCAGAGCCTGCACCAGCTGGGCCATGCAGTACTGGAATTACAAAAGCTGAGCTATACCCTGGCGCCTGAACCGCTTGAACAACTTGGGCTGGATGCGGCTATGGAAGAGCTTTGCCGGGAGTATAGTGAGCCGCCTCTACAAACCATCAGTTACCAGCCGGCAGGTATCGCTGCTGAACTTATCAGCAATGCTGTTTCAATCGCCATATACCGTATAACCGAAACGCTGCTCAGTACGACAAATGTGCCTGTCAGTATCAAAAAAATAAGCACAGGTGTGGACCCCGTTCGCCAATCGATCAATTTAACACTCACCGATGTCAGAAGCAATTTTGACATCACGTATGCGAGTGGCGCACAAAAGGATCTCTGGTTATACGTGAATCATTATATCGTATATATGAATGGCAGCATCAGCTTTCATCCGGCTGTTGATGACGGCACAGAAATACGGATATCCTTCCCCGTATGAAACAGTTTTAGTTCCGTGCGGCCTGGCCCGATACGGGAAAATGTTGTTGCAGAAACGAAACCACTTTATCAAAATGGCGAAGCGGCTCGCCACGGCCTCCTGCGTAAGCTTCATGTTCATACGGATATTTAAAGCGGGAGGCCTGCAGCCGTTTCATCATTTTATCACACATCCCGGCTGAAGAACACAGTTCATTATTTTACCGGGCAGCAGCAAAAAAACTCCTTTTATTTTCTCTGCCTGTATCAATGCCAATATGCCAAAGGCAGTGGCTTCTCAAAAGCTTTATTCCTATTCGGATTTTAGGCTCCTTGCCGGGCTGATAAGTGCAGCCTTTACGGCCTGTATACTTACCGTTGCGAGTGTCAGCAACAACACGCCGCCAGCAGTGAAAAGAAAGATGGTCCAGGATATGGAAATGCGGTAATTGTATTGCTGCAGCCACTGATGCATGGCATACCAGGCAACCGGTATAGTAATGAGGCAGGATAATGCTACCAGCTTTATAAAATCACCCGAAAGCATACCCCATACCTGCGTTACAGAAGCGCCCAGCACTTTGCGAATACCGATCTCACGCGTACGCTGCTCGACCACATAGGCAGTCAGACCAAACAATCCCATACAACTGATGAAAATCGCCAGCAGGGCAAATACGGCGGCCAGTTTGCCCACACGATCCTCCAACGCAAACTTGGCAGCATAGGATTGATCTACAAACTCATATTCGAAGGGAGCCGAAGGAATGATCTTTTTAAAAATCTTTTCAATACCTGCCAGTGCATTGTTGACCGATTGCCCTGTATGTAACCGAAGCAGCATTACATTGACATTATCCGGCTGCATAAAATACATGGTCTGCTTCACCGGATCAAATGGCGACTCCATCAACAGATCCTTTACAACACCCACCACATGATATTCACGTTGCTTACCATTCACCTGCCAGTGCACCGTACTGCCTATGGGGTCTTTAAGTCCCATGAATTTTACGGCTGTTTCATTGAGTATAATAGCATTGACATCGGAAGGATAATCGCGCGAAAAGTCGCGACCCGTTTTCATCTGCCAGTCAACCGTTTTACCAAACTCCTGCGTTACAAAAATGGTATTGAAATTACCGGTTAAACCCGGCGCCTTGCCAGGCCAGTCAAACTCTGTATTGGTTGACCATACACTGGTAAGCGGGCTCGACGATTCCGCCATTTCAGCAATCAAACCAGCCTGCTTCAGCTCTGTACGCAGCAGATCATATTTGCCATAAAAGTCAGTTGATTTCATAGTAATCATCACCATACCACTCCGGTCGTAACCCACCGGCCGGTCACGCGAATGTTCTACCTGCCGGTATATGATTATTGTACCAATAATCAATGTAAGCGAAATGGCAAACTGTGCTCCTACCAGCACCTGGCGCGATAGCACGGCGCGGCGGCCCATTTTAAATGTGCCCTTCAGGACTTTTACCGGCCGAAAAGAAGAAAGATAAAGAGCAGGATAGCTGCCTGCCAGCAGAGCGGTCAGCAAAGCAAAGGCGAGTGCTATCAGCCAAAACAGTGGTTGTACCCAGGGAATCAGCATATGCTTATCGGCTATGGCATTAAAAACCGGAAGAACCATCTGCACCAGGCAAAGGCTTAACAAAAAAGCCAGCAGAACGATCAGCAGAGATTCTGTATAGAACTGAAAGATCAGCTGACGACGCATAGATCCGATTGCTTTCCGTACCCCCACCTCACGTGAACGTTTTTCGGAGCGGGCCGTACTCAGATTCATAAAATTGATACAGGCCAGCACCAGCACAAATACACCTACGAGACCAAACAGCCATACATATTCGATTTGTCCCCCCTTCTGCACACCGTTTTCCCAATACGAACGCAAATGCCATTCATTCATAGGATGCACAAATATTGCCGGGTCATACAATTTCTCAGCATCCGATAAATGATCCTTTTTAACCGACCGGATCTTCTTATTCACGCCCTCAAAACTGACCTGTGGTTTCAGTTTTACAAATGCCTGAAAGGAGTTATTGTCCCACTCTGCCCGATCTCTGGCCTGTGTCACCCATTGTTCCGTAACTGCATACAGGTCCCACGGCGCTATAAATTTTACTTTGCGAAATGTAGTGTTGTAGGGCAGGTCTTCATAAACCGCCGCCACCTTTACGGTTTGCGCATTATCGATCTTCATCAATTGCCCCATCACATCGGTTTTCCCGAATATGGCGTTGGCTGTGGAGGCGGCCAGCATAATATTGCCCGGCTCGTCCAATGCCTTATAATCGCCTTCAATCATTTTCAACGATAGCAGGTTGGGGGCTCCTTTATCCATATACATTCCCCGGCGGCCAATATGCTTATCGCCAACCGACAAAATATGATCGTCTTCCCAGGAGGCCATCACTATTTCATCAAAATCATTTCCATACTGTGCCTGTAAGGCGGTTCCAAGGGGAAAAGGGAGTGATTCCTCGGTGTGAACTACCCCATTAAACGTCTGCTGTTGCATGACGCGGCCTATACGGTCATGATCAGCATGGTAACTGTCAAAAGATAATTCGTCATAAATCCACAGCCCGATGAGCATGGCCACTGCCATACCTACGGCCAGTCCGCTGATATTTATAAAAGAGGAAGACTTGTCGCGAAAAAGATTGCGCCAGGCAATGCGGATATAACTTTTAATCATACCTTTTATTTACAGAAACGGGTGAAAGACAGCTGATTGCCGTCTAAAGCAATGCCAATTGTTCAGGCCGCTGTTAATCAAATTATTAATTAAACAAAATGGGCCCCGGGTGTACGCTTTTGGTACAGGGAATGTACGTTAATGAGGTAAGAGGTTGAGGGTTAAAGGCAGAAGGAATATACTCTTTTCACATTTACCTTCTCCCTTTAACCCTTAACCTTTCACAATAGCCGCAAGGTGGTTCCTTCTACATACAAAAACTGCTTACCGGCCGGTTCTATTGCCTGATCGATACCGGCCAGTATTTTCATTTCACGATTGAAATGCGACTGGTCTGTATAACCCAATTCAAAGGCTATGGACCGCCAGCTGCGCTGCGGATGCAATTGTTTCTGACACAAGGCCCGCCTGCTACGGGCAATTCGCAGATATATCTGTGGCGGGAGACCGGTACGCTCAGTAAACACGCGACGGAACTGCCGCTCGCTCAGATAAGATTGTTTCGCCATCTGCACTACATCATACGATGTTCCTGCATCTACCGCAGCAAGCACTTCTTCGATTGCGTTTTTCTCGTATCCGGTATTTTTTTGCCATTGGCTCAGCAAAAATTTTTCGGCGATCAGCTGCCGTTCACACATACCCCTGGCGTTTGCAATCTGCTGCCCCATCGTTTCCCAGTGGGAGCCGAGTGAAACGGCTACAGGTATAAACGCATCGGAAAAATGGACAGGCGGTATTCCAAACAAACGATAAAATCCTGAAGGCTTAAAGATGATCACAAACATCGACAATATACCCTCCATGCCCAGTTGAAGCAACGAACCACTTACAGCACCTCTTACATTGCACAAATAAGAAGGAGAAAGCATATCCTGCCTGTGCCGGGTATCATCCACACGGCTCACGACCGGAGCATGACCCGTTGTTACAAACAGGCATTGCTCCAGTTTGGCTGGCAAAAGACGACTTACCCGCTCCCCTGCCACTCCCATATGCACATCAAGATAGCAGCGGATATAGGGCTGCAAAACACTATCCGGATACCCAATATCGTGGTGAGGCAACATATACAATACTATTAAACAGAAAAGGATGCGGCAAAATGTCCGATAAATACTACATGACTACCCGTCGCACCGTTTAAATTTACAGCGATTGAATGCCTTTCAAAAAAGAACTAATGAAAAAAATTGCTAAAAAGCTCCTCCTTCTGCCCCTTTTGCTGCTAATAGCTATTGGCGCACACCTGCTCTACCTCAATAGCCTGGCCCCCGAAGAAAATTATCCCGAAGACAATTATCTGTTACAGGAAAAAAACAAACGGGCGCTTATCATCATGGCACATGATGACGATGCTGTGGGCAGCGCCGGTACTATGTCTATGCTTTGCGAAAAAGGATGGAATATCCGCGAAATGTGCTTCTTTCAGCAAGGTGGGTTATATGCCCGCAAAGACAGTATCAAAAACCCGCAGCGCAAAATAGCTCTTCAAAAGGTCGCACGCATTCAGGGGCTGGCGGGAGCAGATCCGGTCGATTTCAACTTCCGGAACGATATGAATACGGAAGCAGCTTATATGCCCATGCCTTACAATATGTTTACCCAAAACTATAAAACCGATTCACTTACAAAAATCATCGGCAGATATATAGAGGAGCA
Organism: Chitinophagaceae bacterium; assembly: GCA_017998385.1. GTDB lineage: Bacteria > Bacteroidota > Bacteroidia > Chitinophagales > Chitinophagaceae > CAYMZZ01. The sequence continues at coordinate 18,147 of JAGODE010000049.1, forward strand.
TAAACCTTCCGTGTTATTTACACTCGATGATAAAACAGGCGGGTATGGCAACCCAGATCATGTGGTAATGAGCCAACTTGTTCTTAACTATTGCAGGCAACATAAAAACGACCCGGATTTTACCGTAAAAAAAATTTACCAGGCCGTATTCCCACCATCGCTTGCGGAGAGGGTACTTGGTAAAATGCCGGTATACAATGAAGCTAAAAAGGTGTACCAGTGCAGCGGTATGCCGTTACCAACTGTAGAGATTACTATTACGCCCTATGCGCAGCAAAAAAAGAAATGTATGGAAACTTATACCACAGAGCAGAATTCTATTAAAAAGATATGGCCGTATTACAACTGGTATCCTTACTGGATCTATTTCAGGATTTTCGACCGTGATTTCTTTCGTGTGGTGGATGTATCTATGCTATAGAACTATTATTCCTGTGTATTGAAATAAACAAAGCCGGTACGTGCATTAAAATATCCATACTCCTTATAGTTAAGTGTGTAGTTGCCGGTAACCAGAAAGAAACCATTTCCATACGCACTAAATCGTACCGGTTGCAATGGAAACAGCACCGTACCATCCGTTTTTATTAACCCTCTTTTATCATCCTTCGCTATTTCGAGTATGCCTGGTTCGTCTGTAAAGCGGATACTCTTGTACTCGAGCGGCAGGATTTCGCGGCCGGTTTTATCAATCAGTCCATACAGATAGCTATAACCGTCTGAATGTATTATGGCGACCCCCTGTTTAAACTCAAACTGAAAATCGTATCCTTTCGGAAAAGCAAGCTTTCCCTGTTTATTATAGGCGTACCATTTTTTGTCGCGGTGGCGGAGCGTTACTATGCCGTCTGAATAATGCATTTGGAAAAATGTGCGTACATAGGCGCCCTGAGCAGCGCGGCTGGTATCTTCATAACTCACCAGCTGTGCTATACGCCGGCCCGACACATCCAGCACATTATGTACGTTATTGATATAGCTGATGACAGCCACACCATCGCTAACAGGGTTCGGCAATATACCCCGGAAAGTAAAGGCTACACGTCCATTATCCATATCGAAATACGCGGTCGAATCGGTCGTAGTACGATAGTTGGCATGGGGTTGCCATTCAGACACCCATAGCTCTTTGTACCGGATAGGAAGGACTAACTGACCGTACCGGTTAACAGCACCGTACAGGTTATTGAGTTTTACACGTGTGCCATAGACGCCGGCAAACAGATCGTCGACCTGATAACCGAGCAATCCTTTGGCGTCGCGGCCATATAACCAGTAACGCCCATTCTGCTTCATCCCTATCACACAGCCACCAGGCTGCCAAAGGGCATCATCAAAATCTGCCGTCACTTTCATACCGGTATAATTATATAAATGTGCAATAGTTGTTCTGCTACTACCTTTCTCTACATACTTAAAGGCCAGAAAGACGCGAATATTGTCGAAACGGTGTACGGATGCGTACTCAAAAGGAACGATTACTTTTCCTGAGCTATCTACCACCCCTGCGCCTGTTTCCTTACGGCCTTCCGCCAGCCCCAGTTTCATTGGCTGACCCGACTTAAGGGTAGAGTCATAAAATGCCCATGTGCCATTTTCGCGTACATAGCCTCCCCATATTCCGTTTATGACAAAGGCATATCCTTCGTTGAAAGGGGTAGCCCATTCAAACATATACTTCAGCCTTTCCGTATTGCTGGCATCCACATAGCCATATTTACCCTGGGACCGGGAAGGATACAGGGCCGGTTGCTGCGCCGCAAGATGCATCGCAAGCACAAGAAATAACAACACGGTGCACAGCTGTCTGAGCATATACTTTTTTGCTGCCAAATTAAAAAGCGATAAGCCCCGGTAGTATACCTTAAGCAGGGTATATTGGGAAGTTATACGTTATGGGTAAGGAGGAAGGGGGAAGGCGGGAGGCAAAGGGTGAGGGCATAAGCGGTAAGTTAACAATAATGCCGATCAGCGTTCGGAACCCTGAACCGAGCGTGGCAACAGGCGATGATAGTAGTACTGCAGCTGGAAAAAAAGTATAAAGGTTAAAAGTCGCAAAGACGCAAAGCAGATAAAGAACGCAAAGAGAGCATTAGCACATTACTCTCATTAGCACATCAGCACATTCTCTCTCTCATCTTCAAATTTTCAAATCTTCAAATCCATTAGCACATCAGCACATTATCCCATTAGCACATTCTCTCTCGTCTTCAAATTTTGTTGCCGATCAGCGTTCGGAACCCTGAACCGAGCGTGGCAACAGACGATGATAGTAGTACTGCAGCTGGAAAAAAAGTATAAAGGTTTAAAAGTCGCAAAGGCGCAAAGCAGATAAAGAACGCAAAGAGCATTAGCACATTACTCTCATTAGCACATCAGCACATTCTCTCTCTCATCTTCAAATTTTCAAATCTTCAAATCCATTAGCACATTACTCTCATTAGCACATCAGCACATTCTCTCTCTCATCATCAAATTTTCAAATCTTCAAATCCATTAGCACATTAGCACATTAATCGCTATTTCCTCAGCCTGGCCAGTTCATCTTTTGCCTTATTGATCCAGGTGCGGTTACGGCTTTTTTCCCGGCCCGACAAATGAGTCACTTCGCTCAGCATTTCAGTAAATATTTGCTGAGCTTCTGCCGTACGGCCCTGGCGTATGAGGAATGAGCCATACTCACTACGCGGTTCATAGTTGGCAAACCGGCCATTCATAAGACGAAATTCTTTTTCGGCTTCCTCTGTGCGACCGGTTTTCTCAAGTGCGAGTGTATATTTAATATGTGCCGGTGAGCGTGCAAACTGAGGAGATGTATACACTTTACGCGCCAGCGGAATCAACTCTTCATATCGTCCTACCGCTGCGTAAGCCATTACCATCTGCTGAAGCAGGTGCTCATTTTCCTGAAAGACCCCGGTATAGCTGCTTTCATAGAGCTCAATAGCCCGTTGGGTATGGCCCCGCTGCAGCAGTGCATCTGCCAGCGCAATGCGGTTTTGAAATGTATCTGAAAAGCGAAGCTGTTCCTCAAGTTTACGAACCGATAGTCCCGGTACCACAGCCGATGCCACACCCGAGCGAAGTTCACTCACATTGCGACGGGTCAGTATCTCTGAATAAAAGTAAACCAGGCAGCCAATCAACGGAAGAAAAATGATGATCCATATCCATTTGTTATCATTCCCTTTACGCATACAATGCCACACACAGATAAGCTGGATGATCAGTATCACATAATAATACTCAGATAGCAGATACATGTATTTTGATGGTGGTTAGGTTCAAAAATAGCCAGTTTTCAGAAACCGGTGGCGTCACCATCTTAAAAGCATCCGGGAGTCCTTTTCCTGCAGATGAAGCGTTGCTGATTACAACATGATATAATATATACTACCCATCTGAAACAGAAATCCGTTACCACCCAACCGCTAATGGTTTACACCTATTTGATTGATTTAAAACGACTTGCGATATTTTTTTGATTTTTATCAACAAAATTTTTTCGCGCACTTTTCTATCTTGCGGTCCAAATATTCTTGACAGAAAAACCCAGTAGCATGTATCAGTATACTCC